>QMSU01000010.1 GCA_003650975.1 Thermoplasmata archaeon | reverse complement strand
TCAGAAAATATGTGGAACCGTTTCCTGACATGCCGGAATTTCTTTGAATATCACGGGCAGGCACGTGGCCATGATGACGGGCACTCATGAAAACCCGATTTTTGGTCATTCTTACGGGGAAGGAGTAGCCTGTTAGCCGCGGATGCCCATTCATATTATAGTGGCACTTCTGAAATTCTGAGAATACGATTTATGTATGGTTCCTATGGATTCTTATGAGAAGAAAAGGAGTGTAAGTGTGCTGCTGCATGAATACTTCTTTTCAGTTTCGTTGTTAATCCTGAAAGAAAATGTATGGATACTTTTTATTTTTGCTACATTGGGAGAAGGGAGTTGTTCCTAGTTGACACACGGAGAGCCGCAACACTTATGAAGATGCGATACCACTTATCCTCGTGCCTATATCTCATGTATATCTTTTTCATTTGCTTTCCGAACTGCAGTAATTAAAATAATTTTTAACAAAATTAAAGTTATGCTTAAAAAATTGTTTTATTACCACAGGAAATAGCGGTAGTAATCATGATGAAGAATGACGTAATGGAGAGATTGAACCAGCGGCTCCAGTCCTATATCCCCGCATCCATCTCGGCCCCCAATGAAGAGGCGCTCTACGCTGCGGAAAGCATATACGGCATGCCAAAAAAGGAGGCAGACGAATATAAGCTGAAAGCCATCAGATACATTTTCAGACATCACTACGACAACAACAAATTTTACCGGGAAATATGCCGGGAGCATGATGTGTCTCCCGATGCCATCAAAAGCATTGATGACTTTTCGAAGATTCCTCTTCTCCCCCACCGTTTCTTCAAGGATTATCCCTCGGGAAGGGATTTTGCCGTATGGCTTGCGAATCTCATGAGCGTTGAACTTCCCAAGATAACCATACCACAGAAAAACCCCACGTTTGATGAAGTCATTGATTCATTCCAGAAGGCAGGCATCACCGTATGTTACAGCAGCGGCACCACGGGGAAGTTCACATTTATTCCCAGAGATGAACAGACGTATCGCATGGGGCAGTATGCCATCGCCAGGTGTGCCATAGAGATGCTTCCCGAGTGGTGGGATTACGAGAGCTATGCCTACCTGCTCTTTCCGAATCCAAAAAAGACAAATCTGTATGTGGGAAAGGTTACCAACGTGCTGTCGGATCTCGTGAAAAATGTTGATGTGGCGCTTGACCGAAAAATAACCACGGAGCTCCTTCGCATCGCCATGGGGGTCACCTTCACATTTAAGGAAAAAATGATGAGTAAAATCGCACGCTCCACAAGCAAGAAAAGAAATGAAACCATGGTTGCAAATATCCTCAGATGGCTTGAGGAGCGTGATAAAAACCGTGACAGAATTATCTTTGCCGGGGCACCCTTCATCCTCAATGCGGTGATGGATAAACTCGCTGAAGAGGGAAAAACCTATGAGTTCGGCAAGAGAGGCGCGGTGCTGACCGGCGGCGGCTGGAAGATTTACGAGGACAAGCGACTCCCCGTTGCAGATTTCAGAAAGAAGGTTGAGGAAACATTGGGTATACCGCCAGAACACTGTCTGGATCTCTATGCCATGGTGGAATCCAACGGATTTTTGGTTCACTGCTCCAAGGGGCACTACCTGCACATCCCCACCACCTACTTCCACGCCATGGTGCTGGACGAGGAGGGAAACGAGGTCGCATATGGAGAGGAGGGGAGATTTGCATTCCTCGACAGCCTTGCCGTGAGCTATCCGGGATTCATCTCCACAGGAGACAAGGTGAAAATTCACGAGCGGTGCCCAGCATGCGGGAGAGAAGGGCCTGTACTTGAGCCGGAGGTGGAGCGGATACGGGGTGAGGAGATACGAGGGTGCGCGGAAGAATTCAGAAGAATCATTATGGAGGAATAGAATGATAGGACACTGGAGGGAGAGAGGGTATATAATCCCCTGGAAAATGCTGAGGGTGACACTGGGCGCGATGCCACCGCTGCTGAAGATGATACTGAGGCATCCGGTGTACATCGCAAAGAGCAATCTTGCCGCACGGAAAAACCCCATTGACTATGGCGAACTTCCGTACAAAATTCCTGAATATAAGGAGGGTATGAAGTACTGCACCGCAAATGAAAGATATCTCCGCCCCACGCATCTGTGCAACTCTCACGCAAAGGAAATCATAGCCCTGGCCCACGAGCTGGGCGCGTACCAGATGGACGACTGGGATTTTGCGGAGAATGTCTTCACTTTCGTGAAGAAAAACATCAAACTTGCATTTGTGGGGCTTGACCGCGAGGTTGACACACTGAGGAGAGGCGCGGGTACATGCCTTCACCAACTCTCGCTGTTTGCAGCCCTCTGTAGAGCGGGCGGGGTTCCGGCCCGGTACAAACTGTACAGTCTCGCGCTGGTTGAACCCCTGTATCAAAATCTTATAGCACCCTCGCCAATTCTCAAGGGATGGTACGACGCTCTGGGCACCTTCATGCTCCATGGAACCGCAGAAGCGAAGATTGACGGTGAGTGGCTGGTGGCAGACCCCACCTTCACACCGGAGTACGAAGCGGCCATGGGAATACCCCTTGCCCGCCTGGGCGACGACCCTCTGGGGATGTGGAACTATCCCGTGGAAGGAACCACCATGATTCTTGAGGGGCTTCCCTATGGTGTGGGAAGGGCATGGAATCTTCTTGTTAACTTTATCGCAAAGGGGGAACGGTACAAGGTGGATCGGAGCATGGCAGAGGCCCGCCGGAGGGGAAGGGCAATACTGGAGGGAAAGGGATCAGAGATATACGACAGGGAGCAGCGGGAACGGTACAAGGCAAAGATACCGAAAATCACCCTCGAGAAACACGCCAATCTTGTCTTTGAATGAAATTTCTCTGTGACGAGATGCTTGGCACGCTGGCAAAATGGCTCAGGATACTTGGATATGACACCGCGTATGTGAAGCACGAGCGTGATGAAACCATTGCCCTGCGCGCCAGAAGGGAACAGCGCATCGTTCTCACAAGAGATAAGGAGCTTGCACAGAGGGCCGATGGCGCATTATACATAACTCAAAAGAAAGTGGAGCAGCAGCTTGAGGAGGTGGTGAAGCACTTTTCCCTGAATATCGATGAAGATGCTATTCTCTCACGATGCACCATCTGCAATTCTCCTGTCATCCCCGTGGCAAGGGAGAACGTGAAAAACGATGTGCCGGAGCATATATGGAAGCATCACCACATTTTTCACCGGTGCCCGCGATGCGGACGCGTGTACTGGATGGGAAGCCACGTTGAAGACATGGTGAAGAGAATACAGCGCCTCACATCCCACTAGGAGAGAATGGGCTCTCCGAACACATAAACATTTATATCTCCTCATCTTTTTCTCGCATGAACATTCTGCTGGTCTTCCCCCGCCTCGAGCACGGCGTCACCACCTACCGTGACAGGGGAACTCCCTTTGCCAAACTGTTTGCCAACCCCTACCTCAGTCTCTCCCAGGTGGCGGCGTGCACACCCCCAGGGCACCACATCCGTATCATTGATGAAAATTACGAGCCCATCGACTTTGACGGTGAATGGGGTCTGGTGGGTATCACCTCGCTCACCATGCTCTCAAAGCGTGCCTATGAAATCGCCGATGAATTCCGCAGGCGGAACGTGAAGGTGGTGATGGGCGGCTACCATCCAACCGCCATGCCGGAGGAAGCAAAGGAACATGCGGATGCGGTGGTCATCAGCGAGGCGGAAGAGGTGTGGGCCGATGTGGTAAGAGATGCGGAGCGAGATGAACTCAAGCCGTTTTATTACGGTACTCATGTCAACATGGAGAATATGCCATTCCCGAGAAGGGAACTTATGAGATTCCAGCCCCTCACGCAGGGTATCCAGACCGCCCGCGGCTGCCCCAATGCATGTGAATTCTGCTCAACCACCGTGTTTCTCGGCAGGGCTCTCAGGAGGCGCCCCATTCCTCATGTGGTGGAGGAACTGAAACGCATTCCGAACAGAATCATCATCTTCCGGGATGCGTCACTCACGCTCAATCCGAATTACAGCATGGAGCTTTTCCGTGCCATAGCGCCGCTCAAAAAGAAATGGATTGCCAATGGCAACATCAACCTGCTCGGGAAAAACGAGAAATTTCTGAGAGCGGCGAAAAAATCGGGTGCCATCTCATGGTTTGTGGGATTTGAGTCGATCAACCCCGATAGCCTGAAGGAGGCCCACAAGGTTTCCAACAAGGCGGAAGATTACGAAAAAGCCATCAAGACGGTGAGAAAATATGGCATGGGCATCGTTGGCGGCTTCATATTCGGGTTCGATAACGACACTCCTGATATCTTCGATGCCACCCTGGATGCAGTGATGAGCTGGGAGATTGATGCAGCAGAGTTCAATATCCTGACACCTTACCCCGGCACCCCGCTCTACGATAGACTTGACAAGGAGGGCAGGATACTTTCCAAGGACTGGACAAAGTACACGCAGGCACATGTGGTGTACCAGCCAAAGAACATGACTCCAAGGGAACTTTTTGAGGGTACGAGAAAGGTGCTGAAACGTTTTTATTCTCCCAAGGAGATGGTAAAGCGAATGTATGGCTCACTCATGGTTCACAAGTTTGCACCCTATGCCTTCTCGCTACCGGGCATAAACATCGCCATGCATCGTTACTATAAGCGGGAGTTCTTTGATGCACGTGTGGAAGACAGAATCCCGATCCTCACCTGAATTTATCCAAAACACATTTATAAGATAAGCACTATCATTTCAGATGAATCCCGGGCATATAAAAAAGAAGATAGAAGAACACAATATACGGTGGATTCAACTCCATTTCACCGATTTGTTTGGCAGGCTGAGAGCATTGCATGTTTCCGCAGAACAATTTCTGGAAGACACTATATGGAAAAATGGCATTGGATTCGATGGTTCTTCTGTGGGGTTTTCTGATGTGGAGAAATCCGATATGATTGCCATACCGGATCCTTCATCATTTTTGATTTTACCCCATGAAGAAGGCGAGGCAAGAGTTGTGGCTGACATCCGTGAAACGCCACAAAAAAAATTCAATGGAGATCCTCGAACTATTCTGAAAAGGGCGCTTACGATAGCAGCACGCCAGGGCTTTGATATGGTCGCCATATCACCAGAAATGGAATTTTATTTGCTGGATGAACATACCGGCACTTCACAGGGAATCAATAAAAAGAAGGGTTATTTTGTTCCGCCGCCGCTGGATGATGCCAAGGAGTATCGAAAGGAATTATCTGAATTACTCATCAAAAGTGGTTACACCGTAAAATATCACCACCACGAAACTGGAAAGAACCAGCATGAGGTTGAGGTATTCAGGCTTAATGCCGTTGGAGCGGCCGATTTCTGTATCTATTTCAAATACCTAGCACGAGAACTTGCTTTCACGTATGATTTAAAGATAACTTTCATGCCGAAACCGTTTTCAAACGACGCAGGCAATGGCATGCATGCACACATTGCGCTGTATAAAAAAGGAGTGAATGCTTTTTATGATGAAGATGATGAATATAACCTGAGTCAGACGGCCCGGTATTTCATCGGGGGAATACTTGAACATGCACGGGGAATTGCAGCAATAGCAAATCCAACGGTAAACTCATATAAACGCTTGATACCCAATTTTGAAGCGCCTATTTATGTCGCATGGGCAAAACGCAACAGGAGTAGCTTGATACGAATACCTGCCAGAAAGAATATTGATGTGGAAATCAGAAATGCCGACCCTGCCGCCAATCCATATTTTCTTTATGCTGCGTTCATTCATGCAGGACTGGATGGCATTAAAAAGAAAATTGTGTATGAACCTGTTGAAAAAAATATTTACGGCATGAGCGCCGAAGAGCTCAAGCACCTCAATATTGAACGACTTCCGACAAACCTCATGGAAGCACTGGAGGAACTTGAGAAAGATACTGTCATCAAAAAGGCAATAGGAAAAGAGACGGCAGAGCTGTTCATAGACAAAAAAACGAGGGAATGGAATGAATACATGACCGAAGTGACAGATTCTGATTATTTGTTCTATTTCAACTGCTGAAAGCGTTATAACCTTGGGAGATTGTGCGCTATTTCGAATGGACTTACCCGCCTGTCATATTTATGGCCCATCTCCTGCCTGTAGTTTTGAATCTCTTTTTCTTTGTTGGCAATAAACTTTTCAAAGAGATGGGTGCCGAGTGTTTTTTTAACCAGCTCACTGCTTCTTGTGATCTCTATTGCTTCCTCGAGATTCCCCGGTAGGGATTGCACGCCGATTTTTCCTCTTTCCTCTGGCGGTAGGTGATATATATCCTCCTCACATGGAGGAGATAGTTCATACTCCTTCTCTATCCCCAGCATGCCCGCCGCAAGCATGAGTGAAAATGCAAGATATGGATTGCATCCTGGATCAGGGCTTCTCAGTTCCACCCTCATGGCATTTTCTTTCCCTGGCTTGTACTCAGGGATTCGTATCAATGCCGAGCGGTTCCTCTGTCCCCATGCAATGTAAACAGGAGCCTCATATCCGGGGACTAACCGCTTGAAAGAATTCACCCATTGGTTGAGAACAGAAGTTATTTCACGTATATGCATCATCAATCCTGCAATATATCTTTGTGCAATATCTGAGAGATGATATGCATTTTTCTCATCAAAAAAGAGGTTTTCCCGGTCTTTCCATAGAGACTGATGCACATGCATACCATTTCCGTTTTCTCCATCCAGTGGCTTTGGCATGAATGTTGCGTATATTCCCTCTCTTCGTGCAAATTCCTTCACAACATATCTGAAAAGCATGGTGGCATCAGCCATTTGAAGAGCATCTGTATACCTCAAATCTATCTCATGCTGGGATGGAGCAACCTCATGGTGCCCGTACTCCGGAATGATGCCCATTTTTAACAGACCAAGAGCAGTTTTTTTTCTCAGATATTCGTAAGGATCACCGATGCCCATGCTGAAATAATCTCCTTTGTCCAACACCATCGGGGTTTGGGAGTCTCTGAAATAAAAAAATTCCAGTTCAGGTCCAACTTTAAACGATGAATACCCCTGTTTATTCATTTTTTCCATCGTTCTTTTCAACACATACCTGGTATCGCCAAAACTGTGGGTGCCATCCGGATTCAAGATATCACAGAATAGACACCCCACCCTGTAACGGGAGCTGTCACAATCCTCGTATTGCCATGGAAGGATACGAAACGTTTCCGCATTCGGAAAGACAAGCAAATCACTCTCTTCCACCCTTACAAGCCCCTCAATGGAAGAACCGTCAAAACCCCTTCCCTCTTTAAATGCCTCATCCAGCTCATAGGAAGGGATCCCAAACCCTCTTAACTCCCCCAGAATGTCCGGAAAAAGCAGGTTTATGAATTTTACGTCCTTTCCCTCATTTTCCAAGAAGTTGAGCACGTCTTCATCATTCATAAAACGGTGTTTTGTCATCAGTATAGGAAAAGAAATGAGAATAAAAAATATTTGGTCAGATATTTTCCCGCATCTTCAGCAAATAAGATAATTATGAATATGATGTGAATGTGCAACATCCACTTTTCATTATTTCTCAAAATCTGAAGGAAACTTTTATTAAACAATTGTTAATTATATTCCATGAATAAAAAAGTTATCGTCATGGCAGCACTCCTGCTCTTTACCGTCCCTCTTTTTGAGGGAGGCGAGGGAAGACCACTTATCGTCCATCAGCAGGGAGACCTCATCAATGTTACCGTACAGGAGGTATGGGAGATGCTCCAGAGCGAGGAAGATGGCATACAGTATATGGTGGATGTGCGAACATTTGAGGAATATGCCAACGAACGAATCGCCACACCCCACATGTACGATAAACCACTTCTCTATCCGCTCCAGCTCATAGAAAAACCGCTCTTTGCAAAGATATTCAACATTCTCTTCAACGGAAAGGAGGTCATTTTGTACTGCAGGAGCGCCAACAGAAGCAACATTGCGGGTCATATCCTGCTCGACAGTGGATTTTCCGGTGTGCTTTACAATATGCTCGGCGGCATCAATGAATGGAAGGCGGAGGGCCTTCCCACGGTGAGCGGCTTTGGCTTCGGCGGCTGAACTCAGGCAAACGCACGTGTAAGTGTTATTCTTCCGCGGCAGTGACGCTCGAATTCGGAAAAAAGTTTCACAGCCCCTCTGATTCTTTCTTCGAATATCATTTTCTCCTCATCAGGGATCACCGATGCCATGGACTCCCATATGCCACGCTTCAGATGAAAACTGTCAATGATTATCTCCTCCGCCCCGGCATCAATGAATACATCCACGCAGTTCTTCACCCCTTCCTTTTCAACATCAGGAAAGAGGGGTCCGCAGAACACATAGGTACGCAAGCCGTTTTCTCCGCATTCCCTCAGCGCCGAAAGACGCCGTTCGATGGATGGTGCGTGAGGCTCCAGCAGCCTGCGGCTCTTGTCATTCAGCGTTGGTATGGTGAAGCCAACCCTCACATCACTGAACCGCGCGAGTATATCGATATCCCTCAGAACCAGATCTGACTTGGTGAGTATGTCCACCGGCCAGTCATGGCGTGCCAGCACCGTCAGGCATTTTCTGGTGAGTTCATAACTCTTTTCCGCCGGCTGATAGGCATCGGTGGAGGTGGATATGCCCACGATGCCCCTTGACCTTTTTTTTATTTCTTTCTGGAGTACAGATGGGATGTTCACCTTTGCGTGCACCGTCTTTCCCCACTCATCCCTTTTGAGGTGCATTACACTGGGAACGTAACAGTACACACAGGCGTGCTGGCACCCCACATAGGGATTGAGTGAGTACTCTATGCCGGGCAGTTTGGAGATCGTAAGGGCCGATTTGCACCATGTTTCCCGTATCATTGTATGAAATCCTCAATTTTCCTCTGGTATAATGTATGCCGGAGAAGTTCGCTCGTTTCGACCCACCGCTTTATGGGGATGTGAAGAATTGACGATATGAACAGCAGAGCCTCGTTCACACTGTCGAATTTTTTCGGTTCACCTCGCAGTGCCTGGCGCACATTCTCCCTAACGTTCCATACGCCCACCGGCATTATGTAGCCAGGATGTATCTCGCGGAGAACCACCGCCCCCGCCTGGCGTTTTTCCGCCCGCAGCTTTTCTGTCACCGCCAGCCGCGCCGCATAGTAGCAGCCCCCTATGGAAGCGTACTCCTTTCTTCCCTGATAATACTCATGGTCGCCAAAGATGACAATCTGTTTTCCCAGCGGGTTCCAGGTGGTGTGGGGATACCATGCCTCAATGAGTTCGTACTGCCAGCTGTTCGGGTACAGAAGCACCACCCACAGATTGTCCAGACTCTTCGTGTAATATACGCGGCACTCGTTGAGCCAGTCATAGGTCTTCACCTCCGCCACGCCGTGTTTTCCGATGATGTCGTCAACCGCGGTGATACTCCATCGTGTGGGGACGAACTTTTTGTTGATACCCACAATACCCGCTGAAAATGCCTTCTGGATGGAGGAAACAAAGGCTCCGTTCTCATACAGCCACAGCACAGCCTCCGTGGCCCTCATTTCATCATAATACACCTTCTCTATGCGATGGTCCACCTTTGCGTTGGCCACCCACATCTTCCTTATCCTGGCTGATGGGCCATGCGGCTGCACCTCATCGTAAAGCGCAATGACACCTCTCGGTTTTTTCTCGAATTCAACCTCCATCTCAACCGGTCGTGCCGCCATGGCGATCTCCTGCGTGTAATCGACAATTTTGCCGCTGGCATTGGCCACGTCGATGAGATGTTTCCCCCTCACCAGTTTCATACGGAAATCAACAATATCGTCTATTCTCTTACCGTGCCACATCTCAGGAGTGTCCATGAGGGAAGTATCGCCCTTCACCGGAGGAAGCATCGGCCCCGCATACACCTTCGGATAGCCATATCTCCCCACAAAAATGGAGGGTGGTGAGGCACCGAACAGTACCGTCCTGTCAATGAGAGGTTCCGCCTCCTGTTTCTTGTAGTATTTCACCAGCACCGGGCACCGGGGCTTTCCGCACAGCATCTTTGTGCCACGACACCGTATGCATATGCTCTCGCCCATGCCGATGTGCGCCCGTGGCCGCGTCTTCACCTTTTCTCAAACGCGAGGGGATTAAAAGATTTTGCGAGGGTCACCGGCATTTATAATGGTTTCGCCTGCAGGCTCTGCGTTCTTTTTATCTGGAGTAATGACGATATGAGGCGTGGTGGTGAAACTGAGGTTGGAAAGGGTACGATGCAGCAAGCGATGCATTCACGCTATTTCTTTTTAATCGGCACCTGAATGGTGATGGAAATGATGACCTCGCCCTTCACCACCCTGGGTTTTCTGGAGTATATCTCCATGGAGGGGCCGGCCCATTCATAGCCGTTTTCCTCCATCCACCCCCCGATTTTTCTGTAGATTTCTCCGAGCTGGTTTGCAGGACCCTTGTATCTGGTTGTGGCAACCTCCATTTCCGGAAGCTCCTTCACCAGTATCCCTTCGCTTCCCTGCGCATCCCCCTTTATCTGGATTGCCACCTCGCTCCGGCACTCTTCGGGAGAAACCTGCTCCGGATTGTCGAAATAGATGCCAATCCCCCTGAAACCTGGTCGCACCTTATGCTCCTTTGCCCACCTGAACAGGCGGGACATGTACTCATCCCAGGGAATCCTGTCGTAGGGTCCCACATGCTCAATGTACGCCACCTTTATGGGTTTTGTTTTTTTCACCTTTATTTTTTCCATAGTCCCCCCACAATACAACTGAACGAAACTTATAAATCTTGGCTCTCGCAAAAGATTGGATGAAGAGAGGGAGGATAAACTAATGCTCAGTTGCACCATCTTTCATTGGAATATGAAAGCAGATGCAGTCACAGGTTCTTCCGGTGTTTATTCATATCCTCCTATTTTGAGTGACGGGTCGCCCAGCAGCACCCACTCCTGCACGGTTTTTGCATCCAGTGCTGTGTCATCAAACGCTCGCTTGGTATAATCCACCGGAAACTGGTTGAGATATGAGGTGATGGCACCTGCCCACGCCTCTCCCAGCATGTGACTCCCCTCCATCCCGTATTCCTCAAAGAAGAGTGTGTTGAGCCAGTCCCCTGCACCCTCCTTCACAGGACCCTGTTTGTCCTCCTTGCCATAACCGAGTCCCGTGCACCCTAGGGTTGCAATGACACCGCCCCTGGTAGAGCGGGTGAGTCGCCAGCTCCAGCACTCCATCACAGGTAGTCCGAATGTCCAAGTGGAATGGAAGATGCTGATGTTGAACATGCTGTTGTGGCAGCCGCCCACCACGCACACCGGAAGCATGTCTCCGTTAGAGAGTAGCGGCATCTGAAATGTCTGGAGACCGTAAATCCATGTCTCCTCGTCATATGGCGGATGGGTTGCCCAGGTGGTGGGGCTCCCGTGTCCTGCAAAGTAGATGAATCCACATCCTTCGTTGAATGCGCGGATAACATCTCGCCAGCCGGTGAGGGAACCATCGGAGGTCCACAGCCGTACAGGTTCGAATCCCGGCATACGGTCAAGTGCCTCCTGGGTTGCCACCTCTCCCTCGTAGTAATCGTTATCGGTGTAGGTGTCGCCGCCCACCACCACCATCTTCCTGAACCACGAGTCGGGGCATTTCCTGCTCTCATATGCTATTATCTTGTTCACCATTATGCCCACCTCGAATGCGTTGCGGCAGGGAAGTCGCCCCACGCACACGTCCGGGTAGAGGTCCATAATATCGTCGGCGGGCCGGTTTGCAAGCCACTCACTGAACACGCCGTTGCCGTTGGTGTCCCAGTCGGAGAAATTGCCGGTTTCGTCGTATATGTCTGCAAAGTAGAGGTCACTCACAAAGCGGTCTTCCCGGGTGGCCACATTGTCCTCTATATGGCTGTAACGTACGGGGAGCCACCATTCCTCGGATGTTACAGACGGCTTTCTGCCGCCCACCAGCATGACATATTCTATTCCCCATTCTTCAATGGCATTTTTAATGAAATACTTGATTTTTTCCGCATCGTCTCTGCCGTTCACCGAAAAGTAGGTGCCACCGTAGATCTCATCAAGCGATACCAGCTTCGTGGCCACACCTTGGTGTTCTTTATGTGCCACAAGCGGCCCGAGCGCTTCGACAAATGCTGCCGGGGCAATGATGAGCAGTTCATAGGCATCATTCCCTGGTGTTTCCGAAATCTGTACACCATCACCAGATGCTGCATGCCGTACATCACCCATTCCCCCAATGCCTGCATTGAAAAGGAGCAGGCCCACACAGATGACCGGAATTATTCGTCTCACTCTCATTTTTGCCTCCGAGATTATATTGAGATGAGGATTATAAATGTATGTGCCATGAAGGAGTGTTGATGTTGCGAGCAGAAATATCATTCATTTCATCCATGGGTGAAAGACATCTTCAAATACCTTAAGCTGCATCTCCCGCTCCACCGGGATTAATCATTGGGCAATTGCTCCAGTCCGAATGCATTTTCCATGAGGTCAATGAGCGTATCGATAAATCTCGCCAGCGGCCCCCCGTCCACCATGTCGTGATCCACCGTGATGGTGAGGCCAAGACGCTCGCGGATTTCGATTCTGTCATCCACCACCCCCGGTTTTCTGGTGATCCCTCCCACGACAATGAGCATTGCAGGGATTCCCAGCGGTACAACCCATCCGGGGAATTTACCGAACATGCCAATGGAGGTCACCCCGAGGGTTCCCATGTGCTCCTTTCTGAAAAATCCGTTCCGCTTCAGAAACCAGAGAAGCATGCGCTGTATCCATGCGGGGGCACCCAGCGCAAACCGTTCCAGCGTGGTGAGATTCTGGCCGAGAATCTGGGTTGACGACGACACCATTTCTTCCTGCACCTTTCGGATTTCACCGGAAATTTCACGCACGTTTTTCTCGTTTGCCTTCCTGATTATGTACGCCATGGGTCTCACCTCACCGTCAGCATACCTCTCCACCGGAAGGGATACATCCACATCATCAAAAACCACCATTTTCCTTCTCCCGTGCCGGTAGGCATTCAGTTCCCTGTGCCTTGCCATTGCCTCGCTTGCGCATCTGACAATCCATCCGGTGAATGACATGCGCTCACCCGTTCTTTCCCTGTGAACGCGGATGATCTGACGGGCCCGGGTCACATCAACCTCGATTAATGCATGAATACCATGCTTTTGTGCACCCTCCTCCAGCAGCAGGGCAATATTCCTGCGATTTTTTGAAAAGGGTTTCACCTGATATGAACCTGTTCTTTTCATCATCCATCCATACCAACTGCTGAATTTATTTAAGGTTACTGCCGTTACAGCACCACATCCAGATCAAGCTTTTCTGCGAGTTCCTTATACCGGTTTCGTATGGT
>QMSU01000009.1 GCA_003650975.1 Thermoplasmata archaeon | reverse complement strand
TCACATGGGAAACATCATCATAAAGGGAAGAGATGCGGAAAGGTTACTGAGTAAAATCACGGTGGAGAGGGCTGAAAAAATAAAGAAAGGAATGGGCCAGTATACCCTCCTTCTGAACCAGGAGGGTCATATACTGGACGATGAGCTCTTTTTCAATCTCGGAGAGAATGAATATCTCGTCATTCCCAATTCCGGTATGCACGAGAGCATTGCTTCATGGATGGAGGAACACATAGAGGGCAATGTGGATGTGGAGGATGTCACCAATGAGTATTCCATACTTGCCGTGCAGGGCCCTCATTCGGAAGAACTCATGAAAGAGGTGATTGATTTCGATTTCTCGTCCCTCAAATTTTTTGGATGTGAGGAGGCAGGAAAGAGATTCACCCTCCCTTTCAATGGCAGGTGCATTGTCTCAAGGAGCGGTTACACAGGAGAAAAGGGATACGAGATGTACATCCATCCCGCAGAGGAAGCGGTTGGCGTGTTCAGGGAACTACTGGAGCGGGGGAAAAAGTACGGCGCACTTCCTGTGGGCCTTGGAGCAAGGGATACTCTGCGCATTGAGAAGGGTTTCATGCTCGCGGGAAACGAGTTTGAGGGGGGAAGGAATCCCATTGAGGCAAATCTTGAATGGACCATTGACTGGGAACATGATTTCATAGGGAAGGAGGCGCTGATGGAGTTCAAGAAAAAGGAGGAGTATGAAAAAATAACCTTTCTGAAATGCACCGGTGATGGAATCCCCAGACACGGGGATAGCGTTTTCAAGGACGGAGAGCAGATAGGGGTTGTCTCCTCCGGAAATTTTTCTCCCTGCCTCAAAAAGGGTATAGCCCTTGCTTACATGGGCACAAAATACAGGGATGCGGGCAATAGGGTGGTGATAAAGGGAAGGAGAGACATAGAGGCAGAGATTATCAAAGGGCCTTTCGTGAAAAAGGGAGAATGCTGAAAAAGAAAATTCTCACCGTAAAGGAGCTCAGCGAGCACATAAAAGGTCTTCTCGAAGCAGAGGAACTTGCGGGCATATGGGTCGAGGGGGAACTGTCCAACTTCAGGAAGGCGGTGCGTCATTATTATTTTGATCTCAAGGACGAGCACGCTCTGCTCAGATGCGTCATGTTTCGTCCCAGCATTCCCTTTGTACCGAAAAACGGCATGAAGGTGCTGGTAAAGGGGGATGTGCGGGTGTATGAAAAAAGAGGGCATTACCAGCTTTCTGTGAGAGATATGAAAGTGGGAGGTGTGGGCGAGCTTTTCATTGCCTTTCTTAAAACAAAAGAAAAACTCCAGCGGGAGGGGCTGTTTGATGCAAAATGGAAAAAATCCCTTCCAAGAATGCCATCCACCATAGGAGTTATCACCTCTCCATCTGGAGCCGCATTGCAGGACATAAAAAAGGTGATATCCAGACGATTTCCGGTGAAACTCGTCATCGCACCGGTACGGGTGCAGGGGGAGAGTGCTGCACAGGATATCGCACATGCCATCGAGGCACTCAGCAGAAGGGGAGACATCGATGTCATCATACTCGGCAGGGGAGGCGGGCGATGGGAAGATCTGCAACCCTTCAATGAGGAGGTGGTTGCACGGGCCATTTTTACCTCTGAAAAGCCCGTTATTTCTGCAGTGGGTCATGAAACAGATACCACCATAGCCGACTTCGTAGCCGACGCACGGGCGCCTACACCCTCGGCAGCGGCTGAAATGGCAGTACCTGATATTTCAGAGGTGAAAAGATGGGTGGCGCACAATGCACAGAGAATGAAAAAGAGGGTCAATGAAACAGTTTTTTCCCGTAAAGAACTGCTGAAAAGGGTGAAGGGGAGAAAGGCACTGAAGTATCCCTATGAACTGCTCCGTGGGGCGATGTTCCGCTTTGAAGAAACTTCAGGAAAGTTCAGGAGGGTTGCCCTCGAACAGATTGAAGGAGGTAAAAAGAGACTCGACGTCATGGAAGGGTGCCTCAGGGCCATGGATCCCCATCGTGTGCTTGAGCGTGGATACAGCATGTGTTTCAGGGTGAAAGACAATAAATTATTTAGCAGCATTGACAATGCAGAGATAGGAGAACGGATAAAAGTGGTGATAAAGGATGGTGAAACCATATGCACAATAGAGGAGAAGAAAAGGACATGACCTTTGAGGAGGCGCTGGAAAATCTGGAGCGGGTTGTTGACGAACTTGAGAAAGGCGAACTTGCCCTTGATGATACTATACACAAATTTGAGGAAGGGATGAAACTTCTGAAAATCTGCAGGGAAAAAATTGAGGAAGCAGAGATGAAAATAGAGGAGCTCAGCGGTGAACCATGAAACAGGCCCTCTTTTTCTTCGGGGTACCCACGCTGGCCATGCTCATCACCCATTTCACCATAATAAACCAGAGTGTGGATACGTTCAATGCGATGACCACCCCGATTCTTTTTCTGGGATTGATCATACTGGGGGTCGGCTATTTCCACAAAAGCGTAAAGAAGCATTTCATACTGTTTCTCGGGTGGTTCATATTTGCACTTTACTGGGCCACCCAGCCAGAGTTTCTGTATTACAAGGAAGACGGCGACATTGTCAATGCCGTCTTTTGCATTGTGGGCGTGTACTTTCTTTCATATATCGCCTACCATGAATATCTGTCTCATAAAAGAGGAGAGACCATACGGAGCCTGCAGTTTCTGGCAGGGGCAACATTTTTTTCAGGCATGATTTATTTTTTGTTTCAGAAAATAGATGTGGCGTCCGGATGGCTCATACATACGGTGGCGTCGCAGACGGTGGCGCTCCTGAACGCCCTGGGATATTCTGCGGAGGTGGGAGGCGTGTACCATGGCATCCAGACATATGCCCCCATAATCTTTAACGGGCATGAAAGTGTGCAGATTATCCTCGCATGTACCGGCCTTCAGTCCATGGCAGTATTCATTGGCGTTTTTGTGGCGCTGAATGCAGATGTGAAAAGGAGGCTGAAGGCGTTTCTCATTACCGTACCCACCATTTACATACTCAATCTGGTAAGGAACGTGGGAATTGTGTACGGGGTTGAAGAACTCAATTTGAGTTTTTACATGATGCATAATGTCATCGGGAAGGCGGGTTCATTGCTGGCCCTGATTGCCATCGCCTTTTTTGTGTTCGAACTCCTGCCGGAGCTGTACGATACCATAATGGCTCTTTTCAAACTCCCGAAAAGAGGCGGGCCCATTGAGCGGATGGTAAAGAGGATGCTATGATAGCAAAGAAATGTATTCCCGTCGCGCTTTCTCCTCTTCCCTTTTTTCTCATACTGTGCATCCTCTCATTCCTCCGTTATTTTTTCGTTTTCGGCGCAGTGATTTTCCTTATAGTTCAGCTCTTTTTCCTGTTTTTCTTCAGAGATATGCCTCGTACGGTTGGCGAGGGCGTCATTTCTCCGGCCGATGGAAGGGTACTGTATGTCGAGCACAATACCCTCGCCATATTCATGAGCCTCATGGACATGCATGTCAACCTCATGCCCTATGAGGGAAGAATAGTGAAAATGAAGCATTATGAAGGTGGGCATGCCCCTGCATATGGGAATGTTGGCAACAATGAGCGGCTGGAAACGGAGATTGAGAGCGAAATTGGAAAAATAAAGGTGGTGCAGATTGCAGGAATGATTGCAAGGAGAATTGTACCGTATGTGAGGGAGGGGGACTCACCGGGGAAGGGGGATAAAATCGGAATAATCAGGTTCGGTTCAAGGGTGGAACTCGTCCTGCCCCGTTCCTGCCAGATAGTGGTAAGGGAAGGGCAGAAAATAAAAGCGGGAGAAACTATCGCACATGTTGTGTAGATTCTTTTACATTGCGATGGTTACGGGATGTTATCCATTTTGGTGGATGGTTTGAGTATACGGACCCAGAGCCATTCGAGCGAGTACCTGAAATGATATCGTGACCACAGTGCAATGATACCCGCCCAGAGTATGACATTACATACGCCAAATACCAGCATTGCAGGGATGGTCATGTTCCATCCGGGTATTGTGATGTCCAGTCCCTTTGCGAATATCTCCGAGAGGGGTGTCTGAAGAATGTATATGGTGAATGACACTCTCCCGAATCTTCTTAGCCATGGAAGACTCTTCTCTCTTTTTTCTGTATCAAAGAGCATGGAAAAGGCAACAATCATGAGGATGAATATGCCGAGTTCCAGGAGAACTTTCACGAACCAGAACATATCAACCCCCTTGATATTCTGGGGAACAATAAAAATGCCTGCAATGCCCATAATGAGCCATATCGCTCCAAACCATGCCATGCGTTTCATTTTTTCCCGTGATTCGAGAAGTGTGAGTGCGAGGAGTGCACCGAACAACCCGAAGGCGAGATAGGGGAGCAGGGGATACGGTTTGGCCACAAAATAGCTCAATACAGTTGAGAGCGCGTAATTTCCGTGGGAAAGTGACGATTCCACCATCGGAAAAAGATGCACCCTCACAATGGAGAGTGGCACCAGCAGGGTTCCACATACACCGAGGATTATTTTATTCCGCCTTGTTCTGTGGATGCCGCCGTTTCTGAACAGAAAATACAGAATTATCCCGAGAAAAATCAGATTCCAGCCCAGCATGGTAAGTGCGGAGCCCTCGAACAGTTTATCCATGTGGGGGAATGTGAGCGCCCCGTTCCGGACCGTGAGGGCCACCATGGAATAGCTGTGTTCTCCGGTTTCGAAATTGTGTGTATGGGGTCCCAGAAACACGTTGTATATGTAGTGCATTATCAGAAGAAAGATGCCCGCTGACATGATGTGGCGGAACGGTTTCCCCCTCATCAGCCCTTTGAACCGGAGGTGAGCCATTATGGTGTTGGCTGCCCCGGAGATAACACCGAAGATTCCTCCCATGAGTACCATGACAGCAACAACTGTCACAATGAGAGGGGGATGGTCAAAATCGATGTTCATGAAATTGCCGAAATAAAACACAATGGAGTGCAGGTATATCACTCCAAGAATTCCCACGCCCCTCAGCATATCAAGCGATGTGTATCTCTTCATGATTCTCCCTCCATTTTAAAACGCCTTCTGACCCTGATGAGTTTTCCTCCCGCATATTCCGGTACTCCACGCACCACGTCAACATCAGGTTTTGTGCACCCATAGTCGGCAAACACCCTCTGGATGCTGCCCACAACGCAGCTGGAAATGCGCTCAAAATCGGCATCATCCGGGATATCCAGTTTTACCATCACATGAAGAGAGTCCTTCTGGATAGCCTGATATTCACGGATGTCATCCGAGCAGGTGATGATGCCTCTTCTAATGTAATCAGGAAATATGAACTGATATCCGCTGCCATCGAGTTTTGGTGCCCAGAACACATCATCGGCCCTTCCCTGTATGCTCTCGATCACCCTGAAAGAAGAGCCGCATTCGCACGGTTCTCTGCGTATGGTTATCACATCGTTAAGTTCGTACCGGATAATGGGAAGCGCTCGCTTGACAAGATTTGTGACGAGCATTTTATGGCACGGCTCACCTGCGGGGACCGCACCTCCGTCCCTGTCGAATAGTTCCACCACCACCAGATCCTCGGCAATGTGAAGGCTTCCGTGTTTGCAGCTCATGGCAATTCCGGCTTCTGTGGCCTTGTAAATCTCGTAGACGCGGCAGTTGAATGAATTTGCAAGGTATTCCTTCACATCAGGCGATAGCACCTCTGCGTAGGATATCAGCATCTCCGGGCGTATGGAAAGCCTTCCGCATGCATGTTCTCCTGCCAAAATTTTCAGCATGGAGGGGGGCGCGGCAACCACATTGGGTTGCAGCGTTTCGAGCTTTTTCCGCATCTCATCCATGGGACTCAGCTGACTTATGTAGGTGAGTCTGTGCCCGAATGTATCGATGTTGAATGCAGGGGATGACACTCTCAGAATGAATGCCATGTTTATCTTTCCCGCTGGCCTCGGGAATTTCGCGAGAATGTATGCTCTCAGCAAATTTTCCTCTCTTCTGGTGGCAATTTCCACTCCCTTGTTTCCGCTGGTGCCGGAGGACATGCCCACGGCAAGACCTCTCAGCCGCCTGGAAAAGTCCCGGGTGCGTTCCACGGTAAGGCAAAAATCCAATATTTCTTCCTTTGTGAGGCCCACGGTGTTCCAGTCAGTGAGATTGTCCATCAGCATTTTTTTGTTGGTGGTGGGAAGGTTCCACACATCATATATATCATGTCCCTGATAATACCTTTTGAAAAACGGTGAATGTGCAACGGCGTATCGCACCATTTTTCTTGCCTTTCGCAGCTGGTATTTCCGTATCTGCTCCGCATTCATTGCTGAACGGTGTTTTATTATCGCATAATCATACATCATCCGGAGCATATCTCTCTAAAGAAATGGTGCCACGGTATTTAAAGCAGTGCGTTTGTCATGAAGTGCCTCCCTTCGGAAAAATTATTTATACAACATTAAATATATTTTCTCTGGTGATGTGAATGGCATCAGATGGATGGGGAATGGATGACATCCTCGAGGAATTTGAGCGGAGATTCCGGAAAATGCAGCATCTCATGGAGCAGACCATACGGGAAGCACTGGGGGAGAATGGAACGCCGCAATTCAGTGAGTCCGGGAATATGAATTCCTCATCTGGTGCACCAGCAGGTGATGGAGACCACCCGGTGGATATCATTGAGAACAGGGATACCATAAGCATTACCGCGGAGCTGCCGAAGGTAAGAAAGGAGGACATTGATATTGAGGTGAACGGCACCCGGCTCATCGTCACCGTAAATTCTGACGGGTGGAGATACCGTAAGGAGATAGAGCTACCGGAGGAAGTGGAAACTGGATCGGCACGGGCAACCTACAAGAATGGCGTGCTCGATGTGGAATTCAAAAAGAAGCACCCAAAAACGAAGGGCAAAAAGATAACAATAGCATAATCTCTCACCACATTTTTATAACAGACTATTTTTCTTATTATGCTAATTAATGCTGACCTTCACATTCATTCTCCATTTTCCGGAGGGACATCAGATACCATCGACTTGCGCCGCATAGCAGCGGGGGCAAAAATGAAGGGTCTTCAGGTGGTGGCCACCGGCGACTGCCTGCATCCTGCATGGCAGAGGGAAATCAAAAAATACGAGGAGAATGGTGTCATAGTGGTTGACGGCGTACATTTTGTGCTTGGTGTGGAGGTGGAGGATAAAAACCGGGTGCACCATGTGTTACTCTTTCCCGATTTTTCCGCTGCGGATGAGTTCAGGGAGCGTATCGAACGCCACTCCCCAAACATACGTGAGGAGGGAAGGCCGAAGGTGTCGCTTTCAGGAGCTGAGATACTGGAAAGGGCCATCGAGACACATGCCCTGCTCGGTCCGGCGCACGCATTCACCCCATGGACATCGCTGTATGCCTATTTTGATTCATTGATGGACTACTACGGGAAAAAACCATCGTTCATTGAGCTCGGCCTGAGCGCGGACAGTGAGTATGCCGACCGGATAAGCGAACTCCATTCACTGCCCTTTCTCACCAATTCTGATGCCCATTCCTACATGCCCCACCGCCTCGGGAGGGAGTTCAACCGTCTGGAGGTGGAGGAAATAACCTGGGATGAGATTCGCAGGGCAATCGAACACAACCGTATCGTATTGAATGTTGGGTTTCCCCCTGCGAAGGGGAAATACAACAGAACCGCATGCTCCTCGTGCTACCGGCAGTATGAAAAGGAAAAGGCAGCGCAGATGCACTGGCGGTGTTACTGCGGAGGCACCATAAAAAAAGGAGTGAGGGACCGGATCGACGAACTCGCAGACTCTCCCAGAGGAGTTCATCCCGAGGGGAGACCTCCCTATGTTCACCTAATCCCCCTTGCAGAAATCATAGGTCAGGCGCTCGGCCTTGAGTACCATGCGGGCATCGTCAAAAAGCGATGGGAGGAACTTTCCCGACTGGGAAGTGAGATAGAGGTGCTGCTGGACATCAATATATCGCTCATCAGGAAATCGGCCCCGCCGGCGGTGGCTGATGCCATTGAGGCGTTCCGAAACGGCACCATCCGCATTGTGCCGGGAGGAGGCGGCAAATACGGTGAGGTGATACTTCCATGATATGTGGCATTGATGAGGCGGGGAGGGGCCCGGTCATTGGACCGATGGTCATCGCTGCAGTGTGGGCTGAAGAGGGGGCCGAGCAGCAGCTGACCGAGGCAGGAGTGCGGGATTCAAAAAAACTCTCCCCCGGAAAAAGGGAACAGATTGCCGCATTCATAAAGAAATCCTTTTACTGTGAAACCACCGTCATCGAAGCGCAGGACATTGATGCACTCCGGAAAACCATGACCATCAACCAGCTGGAGGCGTACGCCTTTGCCCACATTGCCAGTATAAGGAGGGCCGATGTCTATTACATTGATGCGGCGAGTGCCAATGAAGAGGCGTTTAAGAGCGAGGTCCAGAAGCACATGGAATATGAATGTACCATCATATGCAAACACGGCGCAGACAGTACCTATGCCATCGTGTCGGCAGCATCCATCATTGCCAAAGTTGAGCGGGACCGGCGCATTGCAGACATTGCCAGAACACTCGAGAAAAAACTGGGCATGCCGCTCGGCAGCGGTTATCCCAGTGACGAAAAAACAATACGATTCATAAAGGAATGGATGAAGCGGTTTGGTGACCTTCCGCCCTATATACGGAAAAGCTGGAAGACGGTAAAAAATATCGAAAACGACCTGCGCCAGGGAAAGTTGTGGTGATCTATTTCTCTCTCAAAAGAACCTCCGTGTGGGGGTAGGCAAATTCCACATCCTTCGCATTGCGCACCCTGCTGAATATTTCCCGTGTGATGGCGGTGGCGATCTCGTTTCTCTTTGTGGCCAGGGTGAAGTACCGCACCACCACCTCCACTCCGGAATCCTGAAAGCGGAGGCGTATGTGCGGTTCTCGTGAAATCCTCTTCGGGAATGTCTCCCACAGAGGCTCCATCACCTTTGATGTTGCACGGAGGATGAGTTGCTCCGCTTTCTTTAAATTGCTCTCATAGGTGATGGAGGTTTTGATTTCATCAAGGATATATTCATCCCTTGCCGTGTAATTTACGATATCCTTTTCAAACAGAAAGGAGTTTGGAATGACAATTTCTCGTCCAGAACTTTCTTCACCATCGATGGTTCCCCCCACTTCATCAAGGTATGTGTGCGTGAGGGTAATATCCTTCACATCTCCTTTTATCCCATCGACAATGATTCTGTCGCCGATGGTGAAAGGTCGCCGGGTCACCATCACCGCCCATGCCAGTATGGAAACAATGGGTTTCTGGAGGGCGAGTCCCACGGCAACAGAGAGAAATCCCACGATGAGGGGAAGCTGCGCCCATGAGCCAAACCATATTGATATGGTGGCCACCACCACGATGAAGACAAAGGTGTATTTTATGATTTTAAGAAACATCAGCACATTGGAAAGCTGGCGTTTTGTTTTTGCCTTTTTCACCAGAGTCCGTTTCACCGGTTTATATACGATTATGAAAACGGCAAACACGATCATCAGCGCAACAATTGCCCAGAAAATATCCATCAGGAGTGCCTTCTCCTGTTCTATGAACTCAAAGAATCCGCCGAAAATTGAAATGGATATGACAGTCACACCGTTCACAGTTGTGGAAAAAACTACTCTATATAAATCCATTTATTTTTTCAGTACAATGATTTATCTCCTGCGGTCATGTATGATTTAGTATGACTCTTTGTGTAATTGCAATACATTCAAAACCATCATTACAGATGATATATTTATAAATTATAATTACATTATATATTCAGGAAGGCGAAAAAAATGAATGAAAAATATTTTGTGTACGGATTGGCTGTGGCGGGGCTACTGACATGTGCAGGGCTTCTGGCAATGAATGCGAATGCAGGAATAATATGTGAAAGGTTGCAGTATGGCAATTTCGTTCCAACATATTATTGGACTATCCCTGATGCTTATGGTGATGACTACTTCAATGAGCGGTTTACCATGCAGCATAACGGGCATTTAACAAAGGCCTATCTCACCATGTATCAGGCCGGATCTGTGAATATTACCGGTGAGGGGATTGATGTCATCGTCTGGGATGATGATGGTTTCGGTTTCCCTGGCACAGAACTGGGCAGGGTCAACATCCCCTACGATAACATAGCAATATTTCCGGGTGAAACGGAAGTGAATCTCACACCGCTCGGTTTATTATTCACTGCAGGTCAAGACTTTCACATTGGATACACCACCGTCAACCAGGCAGCCGGTAACGTGATGGCAATTCTCTCAGATGACGGATCGGGCCCACTATTAAACCGAAGCTCCGAATACTGGGGTGGTGGCTGGGGACTCATGATCAACGATTGGGGACTCGATGTGGACTTCCTGATTGCGGCAGAAGTCTGTTACGATATCGTTTATGTGCCAGATGACTACCCTACCATCCAGGATGCGATAAACAATGCAACAGACGGTGACACCATAGTTGTTAGGGATGGTACATATTACGAAAACGTGGTTGTGAACAAAAGCATAACGCTGATGGCAGGTTCCTCACCGGTTATCGATGGCATGGGGGGCACAGGGATAAACATTACGGCAAATAATACGGTGGTGCAGGATATGACGATAATAAATTGTTCCACAGGGGTATATATCCATAATGATTCATTTACAATTCACGGTGTCCTATTGGACAACAATACAATATGCAATGCAACTGGCACCGATGCCTACGGAATATCTCTATTGGAGGCACAGGATAACACCTTTGAAAACACAACCATATGCAATTTCACTCAGGTGACCGGAACAGCCTATGGCGTGTATATGGTGGAGTCAAACGGTAGCGAATTTATCAATCTGACCATATACGAACTTGATGTGGTTGTTCAAACGGACTATGGAATTTACCTTGATAATTCACACTGGAATAATTTCACCGGCATTGTTATATATGATTTGAATGGGGATTCCGCAGATTATGGAATTTATTTAACAGATTCAAACAACAACAGCTTCGAGAATACCAGCATATACAACGTAACAGCATCAAATGGAGATGCCTATGGCATCTATCTTTCACACTCCGACAACAATACCTTCTCTGAAAATATGAGTATATTAAATTTAGACCCTATTGCAGACTTTGATGTGTTCGGAATTTACTTAACTTCATCTGATAATAATGAGTTCATGGACAATATCACTATTTCAGATATGGAAGGAGATTATTACGGCTATGGCATACATTTATCCTCATCTGATAACAATACGTTTTTTGGCGATATCGCAATTTCAAATGTTACCCTTCATAGTGGGGAGATGGGTTACGGCATATATTTATCCTCATCTGATAACAATACATTTTTAGGTGGCATCGATATCTTGGATTTTGAAGTGGAGGCAGGAGATGGATATGGTGTGTATTTAACCTCTTCAGATAACAATACCTTTTCTGGGAACATCACCATTCCTGATTTCGATATTTATCATGACGCCTATGGTGTTTATCTGAACAACTCAGATGATAATAATTTCACAGGGTTGATTAATCTCTCAGACTGGGGATACCCAACTGGTATGGACTTTGGCATCTCTGGCATCTACCTTAACAGATCTGATCACAATTTATTTGGCCCCCTTCTTATTTATGACCTACGTTGTTCATGGTACGTGGTTTCTGGAATTTTCCTGAATTATTCTGATGACAATACATTCGATAATACAACTATCAATGACCTATCCAATGGTTTAAATGTATACGGAGTTTATCTTAATCACTCAGATGGAAACGCCTTCAACTCAACCGTTGTGGAAAATATGAGTGGGGATTATGCATACGGACTCAAGATGTCAAAATCTCATAACAACGTGTTCAATCACACAAATATTTCCCGCATAGAAGGCTTTATGGAAGCCTCTGGCATAGGTGTGTCAAGTTATCCATCTGGTTCAGATAACAATGTTTTCAACGGGGGCAACATATCAAACATCACCGCACCAGCATGGTGGAGTTTTCATTTCTGCGAATATTCGGACAATAATACCATTATCAATTATACACTGTCAAGTTATCCAACCACCATTTCCTTCATTTATGGCAATGGCATTGCCCTGAAGAGTGTACAAAAGAGCGAATTCGTGTTGAAGCCCGGGTATGTGGACATTGGCAAATTCATCAACATCACCAACATAACAGCCACTTCGTGGATAAATATCACCATCCATTATGATGATGAGGATGTACCCGAATATACGAAAGAAACCACGCTGAGATTTTATGAACTTAATCAGAGTCAGTGGGAACCCATGCCATCGACAGTCAATGAAGCAAGCAATTACGTCAACGCAAATATCACCTCATTCAGCATCTACGGCATTTTCGGAAACTTCACCACCATAACTTTTAACCTTTCAGAAGGATGGAATATGATTACGATTCCGCTGATAAATGACTCGTTCTCCACGGCCGAGGAGCTGGGGACGTTCATACCGAACTGTACCATAGTTGCATTGTGGAGCGCAAAGGAGCAACGATACGTGAGTCATATCGTGGGTTTTGGATACGATTTCGATATTGTCAATGGCACTGGCTATTTCATATATGTCACAGATGATACCCAGGTAACGCTCAACGGGTCCGGTATCAAAGAAATAAACCTCTCCCTGAAAACGGGGTATGATCTGATTGGATGGACGCATTCATTGTCAACAAATGCAAGCACACTTCTTTCACATATTACCAACTGCGTCAAAGTTGCCATATGGAATGCATCACAGCAGATGTGGATGCCAGAATACATGGCTTTCCAGCAGGTTCCAGGTTTCGACCCGGAAATCATCGCCGGCGAGGGCATGTTTGTGTTCATCATCAGCGGAACAACACAGTGGGATGGAGATTGATACACGAGTGCTGACGCTGACACACACTTTTCCTCTTTCCCTTATATGAAATGTGGTGCTATTGTAAAATTTCAGCACCGTGCTCTCCATACCAGAACATATATAAAAAAAGATACCATTTGAATGTATGAACAGGATAATGGCGGTGTGTGTGATTGCTCTCTTTCTCATGTCCACAGGCAGCATCCTCACTTTCTCGAAAGAAGAAACGCTCACGGAAATCTTTGTTTTCCCAGAACCAGAAATAAAGGAAATGGAAGGGTACGTGCAGGTCCTCATGGAAAATGCGAGTTATGTGAGAAGACCCGGTATGCCGGTGATACCTTTTTATAAAAGGGTATCACCGGCATACCGGGCCTTCTCACATAACTCGCATTTTCCATGAGGACCTGCACGTACCCATTCTTTTCCTTTATTTCTGGTTCTGGGAAAACGGAGATTTCCGTGAGCGTTTCTTCTTTCGAGAAAGTGAGGATGCTGCCTGTGGACATGAGAAGGAGAGTAACCACACACACCGCCATTATCCTGTTCATACATTCAAATGGTATCTTTTTTATATATGTTCTGGTATGGAGAGCACGGTGCTGAAATTTTACAATAGCACCAC
>QMSU01000008.1 GCA_003650975.1 Thermoplasmata archaeon | reverse complement strand
TGATCGCGCAGATCAACAAGCATATGCCACGCACCCATGGAAACTGTTTCATACATGTTGAAGACGTTGATTTCATCATCCCCTTTCATGAACCCCTTCTTGAATATCCCTCCACAACACCAGATGAAACATACCAGAGAATCGGAAAATATGTGGCCCGGCTGGTTGAGGATGGCTCCACCATTCAGGTTGGATATGGTAATATTCCTGATGGCATCCTTTCCAGCCTAAAACACAAAAAGGACTTGGGAGTCCATACCGAGCTTTTAACAGACGGCATTGTACATTTGATGAAAGAAGGGGTGATAACCAACAGAAAAAAATCAATTCATGAGGGGAAGACAGTGGCTTCCTTCTGCATGGGTTCCAGAGAAACCTATGAATACTTGCACGACAACCCTGAATTCGAAATGCATCCAATAGAATATACCAATAACCCTCTTGTCATTGCTCAAAATACCAAGATGACTGCCATAAACACCGCCCTTCAGCTGGATTTGACCGGACAGGCAACAGCCGAATCACTCGGGCACATGTTTTACAGCGGCATAGGTGGACAGGCCGATTTCATGCGAGGGGCCCTCCTCGGAGGAGGAAAAACAATTCTTGCATTACCGTCCACCGCAAAAAATGGAGAGGTGTCGAGAATTGTACCGTTTCTTCATGAGGGTGCTGGGGTCACACTCACACGGGGGGATACACAATATGTGGTTACTGAATATGGCATTGCTTATCTTCAAGGGAAAAACATTCGTGAACGGGCCATGGAACTCATCTCCATTGCCCATCCAAAATTCAGGACATGGCTGCTGGAAGAAGCAAAAAAATATCACATGGTATTTCAGGATCAAACTATCATCCCAGGAGCACGGGGAGAATATCCCGAAGAACTCGAGACGTGGAAGACAACAAAAAAGGGTCTAGAAGTATTTCTTCGCCCGGTGAAAATGAGCGATGAACCGCTCCTCAAAGAATTCTTTTATTCGCTCTCCGACCAGACCATTTATAAGCGATTTATTTCAGCAAGAACCGATATGCCCCATGAGAGGCTGCAGGAATTTTGCATTATTGACTACAGGAAAGAGATGGTGATACTTGCCATCATAAAAAAGAATGAAAAAGAAGAGGTTATCGGTGTGGGTCAATATGCCATCAATGAGGATGCACATACCGCAGAGGTAGCGTTTGTGGTGAGAGACGATTATCAGAACAAGGGTGTGGGAAGAGTGCTCCTTGAATATCTTACCGAAATCGCAAAGAAACGAGGATTGCTGGGATTTACCGCAGAAGTACTCTCAACAAATAAACCGATGCTCAAATTGTTCGAGCAGATGGGATTCCACATGCAGAAACAGCTTGAAAGTGGCATTTATATACTCAGAATGTTATTCAGCTGATTGCATGAACTCTCTGTTCGAACCACACAGCATTGCTGTAATTGGTGCATCGAAAAACCCAGGCAAAATTGGTTATAAAATTGTTGAAAACATTGTGAAAGGCGGGTATAAAGGAAAGGTGTATCCGGTAAATCCGAAGGGCGGGACACTGCTTGACCTTCCAATTCATGCAGATTTAAAAGATATAAATGATGAGGTGGACGTGGCAATTATCACCATTCCTGCAGACTCTGTATACGAAGCTGTGTGTGCGTGTGCCGAAAAAAAGGTAAAATACTGCATCATCATTTCCTCGGGCTTTGCCGAGGTGGGTAACAGAGAGGAAGAAGAAAAAATTGTTGCTGTGGCAAGAAAACATGGTATGCGGATACTCGGGCCCAATGTATTTGGCATCTATGTGTCAAAATCACAGCTCAATGCAACTTTCGGCCCCCAAAATATTCATCCCGGCACAATAGCCATTGTGACCCAATCAGGAGCACTTGGTATTGCAATGATTGGCAAAAGTGCAAGCGACAATATCGGTATCTCATCGGTAATATCCGTGGGTAACAAAGCAGATATTGATGAGGCATGGATACTCGATTACCTCAAAGATGATGAAACCACCCAAGTCATTCTCATGTATGTGGAGGGGTTCAAAAACGGTGAGAAATTCATTGAATCACTGAAAAGGGTTTCCCCAAAAAAACACATTGTGACAATAAAAGCAGGTAAGTCAAAGCGAGGGGCCATCGCTGCTGCGTCGCATACGGGCTCTCTTGCCGGCTCGGATAATGTGTTTGAGGGAATTGCAACACAGCTGGGCATCCTCCGGGCGGAAAACATACGTGAGGCGTTTGAGAAATCCCGTTTTTTAGCGGAGAGCATATTCCCCACGGGAGAAAATACAGTGGTGATTACCAATGGCGGGGGCATAGGAGTGATGTGTGCTGATGCATGTGAAAGTTACGGAGTGAAACTTTTTAGCGATATGAACATGCTGAAAGATATTTTTGAGGATGTGGTGCCCGATTTTGGCTCATATCGGAATCCTGTGGATTTAACGGGCCAGGCAACAGTGGAGGATTACCAGAAAGCACTTGAAAAAGCACTTGATAGTGAAGCCGTGCATTCAGTCATTGCGCTTTATTGCGAGACTGCGGTGTTTACCCAGCAGGACATTGTCACGCTGGTGAAAGAATACAGTGAAATGTTTAAGAAGAAAAAACCGATTGTATTTTCACTGTTCGGGGGTGAAAAAATAGACAAGGCAACAGCACAGCTGCAGGCAGAGGGCATAAAAAGTTTTGATGAGGTGTATGATGCTGTTGCATCAATGGGTGCACTGTATAAACGCTACCGGTTTATGCAAACAGAGAGAGAAGAGCCAGATAACTCTCTTGAAAATGAGAAAGCCATCAGAAAGATAATACAGGATGCAAAAAAAGAGAAGAGAAATGTGCTGTTGCCCCATGAGGCCAAAGAATTGCTCAAGCTGGTGGGTATTGAAATCCCGAACTACCGTGTGGCAAGAAATCTGAATGAGGCCGTCATGTATGCAGAGGAGATAGGATATCCCGTGGCAATGAAAATTGTATCGGAGGATATTATCCACAAAACGGAGGCAGGAGGCGTGGCCCTCGACCTCGAAGATGCGGAGGAAGTAATGAATGCCTATCAGGCAATAGTAAAAAATGCAGCTGCCCATTTTCCGGATGCCCGGATACGGGGTGTGGAAATATCACAAATGCTTGCAAAGGGTGTGGAAACCATCGTGGGGGGCACACAGGAACCCACTTTTGGCCCTGTGGTGATGTTTGGCCTCGGTGGCATATATGTGGAGGCCTTTGGGGATGTAACTTTCAGAGCAGCCCCTGTCTCCCAGAAGGATGCACGCCAGATGATTGAAGAGACAGCATCATCATCCATTTTACATGGAGTGAGGGGCGAGAAAAGAAGGGATATGGAAAAGATAGCAGAAACAATAGTGAAATTGGGGAAATTAATATCAAGGGTGAGAGAATTGAGAGATGTGGAAATAAATCCCCTCATGGTATACGGGTATGGAGAAGGAGTGAAAGCGGTGGATGTGAGAATTTTATTGAGGGATATAAAATGAAAAAAATTGTGGTGGCCTCTGCACGGGAAGGGGCTGGAAAAACAACAGCAGTTATTGGCATAGGGAGAAAGGTATCCGGAAAGATAGGATATATGAAACCATTTGGTGATCGCATATACTACCATAAAAAGAGATTGTGGGACTATGATTCTGTAGCGGTGGCAAAAACGCTCGGCATCAGTGAGGCACCAGAGAAATTGAGCATCGGTTTCGAGCATTCCAAACTCATGTATATGTTCGATAGAGAAGGGATAGCAAAAAAAGTGCGTGAACTTTTTGAGGAGATAAGTACAGGAAAAGATATGGTTTTCATAGAAGGCAGCAAAGACATGAACTATGGCGCCTCTGTAAATCTTGATAGTTTTTCGGTGGCGCACTATCTTCAAAGCGCTATGCTGATGATATTCTCTGGAAAGGAAGAAGATATTTTTGATGACATAGTAAGATGTAAGGAATTGGCAGAGATGAAAGGGGTGAAAATAGTGGGTGCAATCATTAACAAAGTGAGGGATGTGAACGAGTGGAAGGAGATACATGTTCAGAGAGTGGAAAAAGAAGGCATACACGTTCTCGGGATACTGCCAGAGATAAAAGAACTATCTACCATCACTGCAGAGTTTGTTGCCGATCAGCTACCTGCAAAGGTGCTTGCTGGAGAAAAGGGGTTGCACAACGAAATTGAAAACATATTCATTGGTGCCATGTCTGTCTCCGCTGCCATTAAAAATCCTCTCTTCAACAAGAAAAAAAAGCTCATACTCACCAGCGGGGACAGAACTGATATGGTACTCACTGCTCTGAGAGAAGATACCTCGTGCATTGTCCTGACAAACAACATCATTCCTCCAGCAAGAATCCGGGAGATGGCGGATGAGAAAGGGATTCCTCTGCTGCTCACACCCTGGGACACCTATACCTCTGCAAAAAAACTGGAAAACATAAAACCATGGATAAGCGAAAAGAACGAAAAAAAGATGAGAGCAGTGGAAACAGCTTTTGAATCACTGGATACTTCATGGATCATGAACATGTAACACCTGCAATGGATACTCTCTCTATCTCCCGAAAAGCCATCTCAATATCTTCTGGATTATCGATTCATGCGGTGGATGAGACGGGGGATGTGAAGGTGGTTCTGGGGGTTCTGGCCCGGGCGGAGAGGGTGTTCCGGTAATGCGCACCCTGAAGGTTTTTCCCACCGTCCGTGCACCTGTTATGAATATATTGTTGTCACCATCCGCCGCCACGCCCCGCATGTAGTCGTCCAGCCGATTGCTGACACGCTCTCCGAGCAGCATCTCCAGCATGGTGTCGCCTGAATTTCCGCTGTGAATCGCTGCATAGTACTCATTGAGGGGTGCCTTGTATCCCGTTACCGCGATATCTCCGTTTGGCATTGCGGCAACACCGTAAAGAAAGCCTGGTATCTCATATTTTTCCCACACCACATCAAAATTGGAGTGGCATTTCAGCAGGTAGTGCATCTCCTCACCATGCTCCGCTTTCCCGGCAATCACCACATCGCCGTTGCCATCCAGCGAGATATCCATGCCAGCCCTCCGGGAACCCCGTATCAACTCCCGCCTGCGCCATCCCCTTCTTCCACCAAACTTGGTGAGAATCAGGTCGAACGAGTGCTCGTCGGGGCTGGTGAAGCCCGTGGCAAAGATATCATTTGAGGAATCTGTGGCCACGCTGGTGTAGAACACCGCGATTCCCTTCCTGCGGGATTTTCTCCACAGCACCGTACCGCCAATGCGGGAGAGCTTCATGACAAACCCCTTCATAGAAGGAGGCACCACCGCCCCTCCAGAGCCCACCAGGATGATGTCGTCGTTTTCATCCACCGCAATGCCCGATACGAGATTGACTATATAGGGAGTGTATGTTCTTTCCCAGACGGTGGTCCCGCCGGCAGTATATTTTTTGACATAGATGATGCTCTTTGTTTCCCCCTCGGTGAAGGTGCCCGCCACAATTATGTTGTTGTGCGAATCCACTGCCACATCAAAAAAATACCCGTAATTTTTGAAAAGTGTCTCGGCGATGGTGTGTGGTATGGCCGTGGCATGATTCTTGAACACGGTGCTGCTGCAGTACAGCACCGGCAGTGAATGGTCGGACCAGAGCAGGTTGCCGTCAGTATCATATTTTGCCACGATGCCCTTGTCCTCGTCGGTGTGCACTCCACATACAACTACGTTGCCCGATGCATCAAGAGCAACCCGCATGTTGCCACCACTCTCGGTGTAATCCCGTTCCCACACAATTTCATATCCCTTTCCATTCCCCATGGTGACTGCCTCGAGTATTATAATGAATCGTAGCCTTATAATGGTTTTTATGAGAATGCCGGTACAGCATCACATCCGCACAAGATCAGTCCCGCCGTCATGCAGTAAGGATTTTAACAGAGAATGGTTTATCACCATGAAAAGGGTGCTTCTGTGCGTACTTGTGATTGCACTGACTGCACCGACCATTCAGGCCACAGAGAATGTTGACATATCGGTGGCCATCTATTTTTCATCCGTCCGCAGGTTTGCGGAGGAGATTGAAGAGCCGCTCCGGTATTCCTGGACACATGAGGGTGCCACATACACCATCACACCGTACATCATCAGCAAAAGGGAGGTGCTGGAGGGAAAACTCTCCTCCTATGATATACTGGTCATCCCCGGAAGCGGACGACATTATCTGGATGCACTCAATCCCCGGTGGCGATCAGCGGTTATCTCCTTTGTTGAAAACGGCGGCGGGTATCTTGGCATCTGCGGCGGGGCAAACCTTGCCTCAATGGGATTTCAGGAACCGCTCAGCCCCAATACCCTGCTGAACCGCTCAGTCCTCAAAATAGCCAACGTGTACGTGAATGATGAGCAGGGCGAGGAGTGGCAGTATCTGTGGCGGTCAAACTGGCGATACGGAGGGCTCCCGCTCAACGTGTCCATTCCCCAAAATGACAACCCCATCTTTGGAGGTCTTTATGGCGATTTGAGGAGCATCAGATACTGGGGAGGACCTGGCATGTATGATGCGGGGAAGGAAGACGCACGCCTCGGTCCTGTGACACCCCTTGCCATATATGCCGAAGAACCCATGGACGTGGCACCGCTCCACTACTGGAAATGGGAGGGAGGAACGGCCGTGCCTGCAAGAAATATCACCACCGACATAAGGGGCCAGTACGCGGCAATTGCAACCACCTATGGCAACGGGCGGGTGGTGCTCTTCGGCCCCCACCCCGAAAGAAACACCTTCTTCGATGGGCATGTGGAAGAATTCCCCGTGCGGCCGAAACTGGCCCCGTTCACCTGGTTCATATACAACTGGGTGAGTGATAATGCGAGTGTCATAAGCTATAACTGGTGGATGCTGAGGCGGAGTGTGGCATGGCTTGCAGGGTATGACATGCCCCCCATAAGTGAAATTGCCGCACATATCGAAGAGCCCGCATATGGCCTCTATATTTATGGGAGGAAGGTGATTCCCTCACAGCATGCCCTGGTGATAGGGCCTCTCACCATCACAGGAGTTCTTGTGGATGCAGAGGAGGGAGGGGTGTACATTGATGGGGAGCTGGCATATGAGGGAACGGGAAACGTGGAGATATCCGTTCATTTGGTGCCCGGAATCCACTGTATAAAAATGACCGCACAGCGTGGGAATGAGGCGGCATGGGGAGAAAGAACCATTATTTCTCTTGGATAGCCGCATTATAAAAATAATTAAAAAGAGGGGAGGGAAACAGGATTGCCATACAAGAAAATGCCGTGTACGAAATTCTCAGGATGCTGGAAAAGGCAGAGATAGTGAAAATAAAAAAGGGAAAATTTCATTGCGGAAACAAAAATGAGGTGTACAACCTCCTAAGTTTTTATACGATTTGCCGTTATAGGTATGATGAAGTTCATCACATGGCTTCATGATATAAGCGGTCAGGATGTGGCGCTTTTTGGGGGGAAAAATGCTTCTCTTGGTGAGCTCTACCGCAATCTCTCTGAACGGGGAATCAATGTGCCGCATGGATTCGCTCTCTCGGCACAGGCCTACACACGCTTTATCGCCGCAGCGGGACTGGAGAAAAAAATAGAGGAACTGCTGGCAGATCTGGATAAAAGTGATGTGAAGGAGCTGAAGAGAAGGGGGAGGCGAATACGAGAGATGATGCTGAAGGCTGAACTCCCTGATGACATAAAAAGAGAAATTGAGGGTGCATATGAAGAGCTTGAAAAAAAATACGGGAAAAACGTGGATGTGGCCGTGAGGAGCAGCGCCACTGCTGAAGACCTTCCCTCCGCAAGCTTTGCGGGACAGTACGATACCTTTCTGAACATAACCGGGAAAGAGTCGCTCCTTCACACAGTGAGGAAATGCTACGCCTCTCTTTTCACCGACAGGGCCATTTCATACCGGGAAGACCGCGGATTCAGCCACTTCGACATACAGCTCTCCATAGGAGTGCAGAAGATGGTGAGGGCTGACCGTGCATGCTCCGGGGTGATATTCACCATAGACCCGGAAAGCGGATTCGATAAGGTGATTTACCTCACGGGCTCGTGGGGGCTCGGGGAACTGGTGGTGCAGGGGGCGGTGAATCCTGACGGTTTTTATGTGTTCAAACCCACCCTGAAGGAGGGATATAACGCCATTATTGAAAAGAAGCGGGGAACAAAACACAAGATGCTCGTCTATGGCGAGGAGGGCATCGTGGAAAGGGATGTCCCCGGACATATGAGCGATGCCTTTATCCTTTCCGACGGAGAGATTGTGACCCTGGCGAAGTGGGCCATGGAGATTGAGAACCATTACGGAAGGTCGATGGATATTGAGTGGGCAAAGGACGGCATATCGGGTGAACTCTTCATTGTGCAGGCCCGCCCTGAAACGGTGCATTCGCAGAGGAAGTCGTTTTCCGTATATGAACTGATGGAAAGGGGCGAGATAATCGTGGAGGGAGAGGCCATAGGAAGTAAGATCGGGAGGGGAAATGCCAAGATAATCAGAAATGTTGATGAGATGGAGGAGTTCAAAGAAGGGGATGTGCTGGTTGCTGATATGACCGACCCCGACTGGGAGCCCATCATGAAAATAGCGTCGGCAATAGTCACCAACAGGGGAGGAAGAACATGCCATGCCGCCATTGTGAGCAGGGAACTCGGCATCCCCGCGGTGATAGGTACGGGATGGGCCACCGAGAAAATAAAGGATGAGGGGGAAATCACCGTGGACTGTTCTGAAGGGATAGGACGGGTGTACAAGGGACTCCTGCGATATGAGGAGAGGGAAATCAGCTTTGACTCCGTGCCCAAAACAGAAACAAAAATAATGATGAATGTGGCCATACCGGAGAAGGCATTTCTGCTTTCGCAAATCCCGAGCGATGGCGTGGGGCTGGCCCGGCTGGAATTCATCATCAATTCCCGCATAGGCATCCATCCCATGGCACTGGTGGAATATGAGAAATTGAAGGTGGCACGGGATGAACACATTCAAAGGATTGTGGAAGAAATAGAAAGAAAAACGGCAGCCTACCGGGACAAAAAGGCATTTTATACCGACCATCTGGCCATGGGAATAGCAAAGATAGCCGCTGCATTTTACCCGAATGATGTCATTGTGCGCTTTTCCGACTTCAAAACAAATGAATACGCCCGTCTCCTGGGTGGAAACCTCTACGAACCGATGGAACACAATCCCATGCTCGGATGGCGGGGGGCATCCCGCTACTATGATGAAAAGTTCAGGGAGGCCTTCGGGCTTGAATGCAGGGCAATTAAGAAAGTGAGGGAGGAAATGGGGCTCACCAATGTCAAGGTGATGGTGCCGTTCTGCAGGAGGGTGGAGGAGGGCATAAAGGTGATACAGACCATGGAGGCATTCGGTTTGAAAAGGGATGATATTGATGTATACGTCATGTGTGAGGTACCCTCAAATGTCATGCTGGCAGAGGAATTTGCACAGATATTCGACGGATTTTCCATTGGCTCCAATGACCTCACCCAGCTCACCCTCGGCCTGGACAGGGATTCTAATCTGATTTCCCATCTCTTTGATGAGCGTGATGAGGCGGTGAAAAGGATGATTGAGCGCGTGATCTCTGCGGCCAAAAAATACGGCAGAAAGATAGGCATATGCGGGCAGGCACCCAGCGATTTCCCGGAATTTGCAGAGTTTCTGGTGGAGCAGGGAATAGACAGCATTTCCCTCAATCCCGATGCGGTGATGAAAATACGGGAGATTGTGGCCGAAAAGGAAAGAATGATGCACTCTCCCCGGTGAACCGTCGTATCTGTGTCACACGTCGTATTCCCACTTGTCTATGGTGAACTTAAAGTACCGGTAAATTTTTTCCTTCAACTGCTCATCAAAGGTGTAGGTGTGTGGTTTGATGGCAGATTGGGCAGCAATATACTGAATAAACTTTTGCTCAACGCCGTCGAATCCCTGGATACCGAGTGTGCGGTATATTCGCTTCACCTCATCGAGAGGGCTGGCAATGAAATCTTCGTATTTCACCTCCACCAGGTTTCCCTCAGGGATGAGATTCCTTTCCCTGAAATATTTCACAAACATGTGATTGTACAGGTCCACCATGGCCCGCTCGATGGTATCGTCATCCTTTGGTTTCTGGACACAGTAAAGCGACATTTCAGATTCAATGTCCCTCTTCATCGAGAGAAACACATGGTAGGGATTTCGATAGATGTGGATGAATTTTGCATCGGGGAAGAATTCCAGCAAAAGCTTAATTCTGGCAGTGTTGGCGGGATTTTTCAGCAGGAGCTGTTTTCCGTTGCCTGCAAAGGCAACCTTTCTCAGGTAGTAAAGATACATTTCCTTCCATTCCTCTATGACTCTTCTGGAAACATCCTCCATGCACACAAACCGGTAATAGAATTCCATGTTCCGGGGGAAGCACCAGGCATTGTAGAATGAATAGGGGCATAGATTCCCCATGGCGTATTCCTCCTCCTGTGGCAGGTCGGCACCGAGAGGCACATTGTCCTCAGGTCGTGTGGGCGGGAGGGACGCCTCCACAATGGGCTTTATCCATTTTTCAAATCGCAGGAACACCGCCGGCACCACGGTCTGAAAGGTGGTGGGATAGGCATACCGTGGATCCTGCGACATGAGATTGTGAAGATAGGTGGTGCCGCTCCTCCAGTGGCCGATGATGAACACGGGGTGTGGCTCTAGGCGGGTGGCATTGATGTGTTTATCGAATTTCATGCGCTCGGAGAGAGCGAGGGGGGAGAGCGCCGCGCTCATGAAAAGCGAGTACAGCATCCGGGGGATGCCGATGATGCTCACTCTGAAGCGGTTCTGCACCAGAAGCCTCATTATATTGCTGAGGGTGGACCCCGGAAGGGGTGTGAAGGTAATATTCAATGGGTCTATTTTCATGGTTGCTCCCTCTGAGTGTGTGATATATAATGACATTACCCCATATAAGAGCTTTCATGGAACTCTCTGCTACCTGTATGATGTGGGCATCCCGCCAGCCGGCCCTGACAAAAGTTTTTAGTGTATATACGCGATAACAATCTGATGAATATGAAAGCGGTGGTACTTGGCGGTGCGGGTGTGATGGGAAGTTATGCGGTGGAGGTTCTTTCAAGGGGAAATGTTTTTTCTGAAATATGTGTGGCCGACGTAAATGAGGAAAGGGGGAGGAGAGTCTGCGAAGGCACCGAAAGAACGGAATTCGTGAATGTGGACGTGACAGATGGCAGGAGTCTGAGTAATGCGATAGAGGATGCCGATGTGCTGGTAAACTGCGTGGGCCCCTTCTATAAATTCGCTCCCATGATACTGAAAACAGCAATCCAGCATGGAATTGATTACGTCGATATATGCGATGATTATGATGCCACACTGGAACTGCTGGGAATGGATGAGGAAGCAAGGAAGGCAGGTATCACCTGCGTGGTGGGGCTGGGCGCAAGCCCCGGCATCACCAATGTCATAGCAGCATATGCCTCAAATCTCCTTTCCTCGGTGAAGGAGATAAAGGTGTATGTGACCAGAGGCATCAAAGAAGAGGCGGGAGGGGCAATCCCATACCACATGCTCCACTGCTGGCTGGGTGAAATCCCCATTTACAGAAATGGAGAACATACAAAAGCAAGAGGGTTGGTGGACGGAAAGGAATGGGTGACATTTCCCGAACCCTTTGGAGAGGCCTCCGTCTATTATTTCGGGCATCCCGAAACCGTCACGCTTCCAAGGTATATCAGTGGACTGGAACACGTATGCTGCAAGGGGACTTTCTTCCCCTCACAATTCAGAGACATACTCCTCCAGCTTCAGAATCTGGGTCTTCTCTCGCCGGAGCCCATCATGGTGGGCAACACCCGCATATCACCCCTTGACTTTCTCGCCTCCTACGTGGGAACGATGGTGGGAAAGATGCGCAACCTTCCCGATATCCCTGAGGGAGGTGCGGTGATGGTTCGTGTCACAGGAGAAAAAGAGGGAGTTCCCAAGGAATACCTCTTTTCAGGAATAGCGAGGATGAGGGAGGCCACCGCCACCCCCGCGGCGGTGGGAGCGGAGATGATTGCAAAAAAAGAGATGGCAATGCCGGGAGTTCATGCACCTGAAGCATGCGTTCCCCCGAAAGAATTCCTCAACCGCCTTCTCAGGGAGGAATTCTTCGGCGATGTCTGGATGGGTATGACCGAAAGGGTGAGGGAACTGTGAAAATCAAAGGATATTTAAGGTTACTTTCAATATAATTCCATGGTAAAGGAGATTGGAAGAATTATTGTGCCGGTGGACGGTTCAGAGGAGTCAAAGAAGGCTGCAAAGAAGGCACTCTACATTGCAAAACATATCAACTCAGATGTTGTGGCTCTCTATGTGATGGATACCCCTCTTCTGGCGAGATATACCTATGGTGATGATATACTCACCCCCGATATCCATGCGCTTCTGAAAAAAGAGGGAAACCTGGTGCTCGCGGAAGTGGAAAGGATGGGGAAACGGGCAGGCGTGCGCGTGATCAGAAAAATGGTGGAGGGCATACCTGATGAAGAAATCATAAAAATTGCGAGAAAAAAAGATCTCATTGTGATGGGAAGCAAGGGAAAAACAGCACTGGACAGAATTCTTGTGGGAAGCGTTTCAGAAAAGGTCATTCACCACGCACCGTGCGCGGTTATGATTGTGAGGGAAAGGGAGGAGTAATCAGGCAAGTCCCTTTATACCCGTTGCGCATTTCTCGCATACCGACTTCGTTGTTCCTGATGTTTCCACTTTTACCAGTTCCTCTTCCGGTACCTCTCTGCCACACATCTCGCATTTTGCCATGTTCATGGGTAACAGCCGCAAACGAGTATATAAAATTCGGGAAGAATCCTGCCGTTTCCCTCCCTTTCAGAGTATGAATGGGGGAAAATCATTGCCACCGGATACCTCATGTATTGAGCGAGTCCAGATTTTTCTCCAGTCGTTTCAGCTTTCTGTCCACCCTCTCCATCATTTTGTTGGCTATTGCCACCAGAAGTGCTATGTACTCTTTTCCACCGTACACCTTTCCGTCAATGCCCAGCGGGGTGTCTATCCTTTCGGTGGTGAGCACCTCAACCACGATTTTTCCATTGGCTGCCTTTATTGAGGAATGTTTGAATCCGCTCTGGATTGCCACCGCAAGCATTGTGGCCGCATCCTGCATGGATATGGCGGTGACATGTAAAATGGGGGACTGCACCAGAAACCATAATTCCCCCACCGATGCCCCTTTCAGTGCCTCCAGCACCTCGGACACTTCCACCGCCCTGTGCCATTTTCCGAGGAATCTGGCCCTTCTCTTGTTGCCGAATGATGGCGTTTCAACCACCACGATTCTTCCGGCGCAGCTGCTGGTGGTGAAAAAATCTGTCCGTGCGTTTATTTTCTCCACAATGGGTACCATCTTCTCATCCACCTTTCCCTTCTCAATGGCCTTTGCAAGGGAAGTGAGGGTGGCATTCCGCGCCTTCAGAAAACCCGTGTGCAGTTTTTTTGCCTCGGTGGTTGTCTGCAGAAAGATGTCTTTGAACTCCCCTCTGCGGATACCCGCGGCGCCGAGTACCCCCATTATGATGCCCGCTGCAGAATCCACAATGAGGTCGGTCATGGTGTCGTGCAGGCTCACCTGAGCCACCGGCTCCCCTCCGGAGAGGAACTGGTCGGATGCAAATTCAGCGATTTCCCACACTGTACCCATGGCGATGGTGAAAATGATGATGAAAAAAGCGAGCATGGGAATGTCCATATGCACGCGGGGTGAAAACATATCCAGCGTATAGACAATGATGAGGGCAAAAAAGGCAACGATGATGGAGGCGAGGAAATGGGCCACTTTGTCATAAAACGGGATGGCATAGAGGTTCAGTGCACCCCCAAAAATATGGAGTGATATGGCGAACACGAGGAGGAACTCAATGAACCAGTGAACCGAGAATTGCAGGTTTCGTTTCATTATCACGGGGAGCATGGCAAGGAAAAAGCCGAAAAAGCAGGCAAACACCCAGAGCCAGTCCTGCTTCCATATGTTCCATATGCCGGTGATGACAAGCATTGCCTCCATCATCCTTGACAGCAACACCCAGACCTTTTTTTCCATGGGATTAAACGGCAAATGGCTTAAAAGATTCTGCCAGTTCTTCAAAACGTTCTTAAAGCATGCCACCATTAGTCTTATGAAAAAGAGGGATGTGCTGGCTGTTGCAGCCATACTATTCTTTCTTGTATCGCCTTCTCTGGCTTTTTATGTAGTGCCCTCAATGAAACGCCTCCCTGCGGACCTTGACGAGTCAGTGTCATACGACGGGCGGCTGGGCATGCTCGACCAGACAACCTACAAACTTTCCTACAGTGACATCAGCATACAGAGGCACATCACGGCACTGCGCGAGGAGGATGGCGTGCTCATACTGCGGGAGGACATCGAGGCGACAGTGAAGGGCACCGGGGAGAAAATCCCCGAGCTCTGCGGCACATACATATGGGGTGTTGATCCCTACACGGTTGAGAATGTGGCAGGGTATGGAGACCTTGACCGGATAGGAAAGTGGGTATTCCCCATCGGTGTCAGCAAAAAGGATTACCTCGTCTGGAATCAGGATCTCGATGATGCGTGCAAGCATGGATATGTCACTCCGGAGGAAGCGGCAGCCGTCGGGAAGTACATGGGTGAGGAAAAGAGAGCGGGCATGAAAACCTACAAATTCTTCGGCGGGCAGGAAAATGTCTTTATAGGCTATTTCCCTGAACTCCCTGAGGCCCCCATGTATTATTCAGGTGAACTCACCGCCTGGGTTGACCCCATCACCGGCGCCATTGTGGACCTTCAGAAACATGTGAGTCAGTATGTG
>QMSU01000007.1 GCA_003650975.1 Thermoplasmata archaeon | reverse complement strand
TGTTTTCTTTTTATCGGGAGAAGGCCGGACGGATAGTCAAACTCTATGAGCCTGTCGCAGATCTCCTCCATTGTTGCCAGCATCTCCTCCACCTCCTCGAGGTTACCGTCCTTCAGTAAATACACACCGCGTCTTCGCAGCTCTCCCACCACATCTGCAAGGCCCATGAGATATGCGGTGGAGCTCACCCCAATTTCATCAGGTGCAGGAATATCCTCATCTTCTATGAGGGCAAGAAAGATGGATGCCTCAGCCAGTTCCTGCATGGCATTCTCCATATAGCCCGCCGTCAGTATGTCCGGATGGTTCCTCACATCATCCTTTATCTCGAAAAGAAGTTCCTTTGCCCTTTCAATACCCTTCTTGGCCTTTTTTACCTCCCTTGCATGAACCGCCTTGATACTCTTTCTACTCTCACGCAGTATGTCCCTGCACTGTTTCAGCGTTTTCTCTCTCAACTCATCTTTTTCGTTCAGTTCAAGTTCTATCATGTCGGCAATCTCATCCAGATTTTTCATGTGCACAAAACACAATGTGAATTATAAGCCTATCTGATTATCGTTGATGTATTCTTCCCCACCACCACGTCCTCCTCTATCCTGATGCCATACCGTTTCAGGTATACGGCAGGTTCAATGGCAAACACCATGTTCTCCTGAAGCACAAAGTCAGCATTTCTGGTGATGGAAAATCCGTCATGCACATTTATTCCTATGGAATGGCCCAGTGCATGGCGCATGCGGTAGCCGTATCTGCCGAAATAGTCTTCAACGAGTTTGTAGATGCTCCGTGCCGCAACCCCGCTCTTCATCTCATCAACTGCCATATGCAGTGCATTCTCCACGATTTCATGGAGCTTCTTTCCTCTCCTTTCCACAAAGCTTCTCGTGATATCGGAGGAATATCCCCGGTATTTTGCCCCCAGGTCAATTAGTGCAGGCAGCACCCATCTTTTGTTTGTCGGGGTATGGTGGGGAGATGCGGTGTGGATGCCATATGCCACAATGGTGTCGAAGGATGGACATGCATTGTTCTTCCTCATTTCATGCTCTATCTCCGTGGCAAGTTCCCTCTCGCTCATCCTTTCATCCATCTGATATAACTGTTCAACGATCCGGAGGGAAATCCGACATGCTTTCTTTATAAGGTGCAGTTCATCCTTCCTCTTCACCGCCCGCTGCTCGCTGAGGATCCTGCTCACATCTATCCATTTCCCTCCCAGCAGTTTTTTGAGATATCGGAAATGATTGTACGGCAGGCGCTCACCATTGAATCCGATTCTCTCCGCATCGACCATTCTTTTCAGCAGTTTTTCCATTTCCCTCCGGTTTGTGTACGTATGTGCCGTGCCCTCCTCCAGAGGTGGAGCGATGATCTCCACCCTGTCGGGAAACACTACGGCAAAGCTGTACTCCCACATCCCGGGAAGACGGGTAACATAAAAGAAATTTTCATCTCTTACGGTGGTGTTTGCTATTATCACCACATCCACAGTTTCAAACAGCTTTTTCATTTCATCTCCTCAATCTTTCTGCACAGGGCTGCTATCTGTTCGGGACTCAATTCCTCCACCCGTTTTGATGCTTCAGGCCATTCCTCAACCTCATCCTTTTTGGCTATATCTTCTATTGCAAGAGCATTTTTTACCGTTTTTCTCCGGTGTGAGAAAAGCGCCCTCACCACCGTTTCAAACAGTTCCTCATTCACCTCAAACCGTTTTCCCAGAGGAACCATCTTCACCACGCACGAGTCAACCTTCGGCACTGGTCTGAAACACTCTCTGGGGACATGCTCCAGAATCCTGCAGTCAGCGCGGTAGTACGTCATCACGGTGAGGCGAGAGTAGCTCTTGGTGTGCGGCGGCGCCACCATGCGTTCGGCAAATTCCCTCTGGTACATCAAAATACCCACATCAAACGTTCTCTCCAGCAGTTTGAACGTGAGCTGTGACGAAATGTGATACGGAATATTTGAAATCACCTTGTTGAATTCCAGCTCGCCAAAGTCAACGTGAAGAGCATTCCCATGCACCACCTCCACATTGGGGATTTTTTTCAGCCGCTCAATAAATCGGTCATCAAGTTCAATTGCCACAACCTTGGCGTACCGGGCTATTCGTTTTGTCAGGAATCCGTTGCCGGCACCGATTTCCAGCACCACGTCATCTTCTGTGAGATCCGCATACTGTATCTGTCTTTCTGCCACCCTCTCGTCTATTAAAAAGTGCTGGCTCAACCTCATTTTTTGACCAGAGGGGGTCTGGTGAAGAGGCGGTACTTTTCATTTGGATTTTCCAGTTCCTCGAGTACCCGTCTGGCAATCAGTTTCTCTGGGCCGTGGATTGTTTTCACCCTGGCATCTATATCTGCAAAACTTGTGAAGGGTGCCTTTTTCCGCTCATCCAAGATTTCAAGCATTGTTTTTTTCCCCAGTCCAGGAAGCAGTTCCAGAGCATGGAATCTGGTGGTGATGGCAGGGCACTCATTAAAGAAGGAGACAAAACGCTCCTCATTGTCCTTTACAATGTCGCTCAGCACGTAAAAAATTTCACCATGTGCGGTGGATGTCAACTCATCGTAGTTGACCCTTCCCTTCACCTTTGCAATTTTCTTTCTTTTTGCCATGTCCTTGCCCACATACACCTTCTCTCCTATGGAGATGGTGGCATCCGGTTTTGGTATCAGTTCGAGCAGGGTGAACTGCTTTTCCCCGATGCCGTAGGCCAGCGGTCCCCTTTTATGCCCCGGTCTCCCGACAGATAAATAATCCAAGATATACACATAATCTTCCATTTACCCCTCCTATGTGTATTCCTCCACCAGTTTCAAAATTTCTTCAATCTCATCATCTGATGGAATGTAGGTTTCCTTGGCGAATATGGCCACCACTTCCTCCTTTGTCCTCGGGAGCAGGTTGGCTATCTGGTAGGCCTGTTTTTCCTTTATTTTCCCGATGGCAGAGACCTTTTTAGCAAGTTCGCTCGCCTTTTTTATGGAAAGCTGGGCAACCTTCTCACTGTGCTCCAGCGATATTTTTTGCTCTCGCGTGAGCTCCCGCTCCTTGCTCAATTTTGAAAGGATATTCTTGACCTCCGATATGAGCAGCACTTTCATGTTACCTTCCTCAGGTGTTCGGGAAGCGCCACAAGATGTTTTATTTTTCCCTTGTCCTTTATTTTCACCACATAGGCTCTTCCCTGCATATCCACAATCTCTCCGGTCACACCGTGATATCGCGGGTGAGGCATTCCATGGTGGACAGAGGGGTCTATTACAATGGCCACTTTCTCTCCATTTTCAAAATGCTGCAGGGTTCTCGTGATGACATTTGTCCTTCCTTCCCGCACCTTTTTCGTGAGTTTGCCTCTACTCTTGCTTCTAAATCCTCTCGACCTTTTCATTTCTCATCACCTATCTCAATCACATCCAATTCCTTGACCGTGATGGTCATCCCCGCAAGTTCGCTCAGAGAGGGGGTGGTTCTTCCGTCATCTCCGGTTACCAATTCCTTTATGTAGGTTCCTGCTTCCGCTTTTACCACCAGTGTTGCTTCGCATGCATCTGCGTTTTCCACTCTCATATCCATTACCTTCCTATATCTAACCTTATCCGCCCTTCTGTGGGAAACCCGCGTGGGTGTCCGTTGCGCAATTTCAGCACCTCTTAATGCATTTACTGCTTCATTAAGTTTTCCATTTCCTTCATAGGCTATGGTTATCCTGTATGTTTTGGGATGGCGTGCGTTTTTCAGCTCTTCCACCTCTTCCCTTCTGGCATATCTGAGATCATCCACTGTCACCTTGGTTTGCGCATACTTGTTTATCTCCCCCTGCAATTTCTCGAGGTTTATATGTCTTTTTCTCGGATTTTTCAGTTCCAGAATGAAAGGACGGCCGTTTCCGAGCATCCTCACGTCAATGTCCTCTCTTCCGGCACCATGGAAGGATTCATCCTCTGCTCCGAACAGTTCCAGCGCTTTATGTGCGATGAGTTCTTCCACGCTCTCCTCATACATTTTTCCGGTGTGCCCACAGTAGTCGCATCCCCTCCCGCGGCATTTCCTGCAGTACCATTTTGTCTGGGGAATGCCCCTCACCAGTTTTCTATATCTCCCGTAGATGAACAGCGGATTCACCTCCAGCTCAATGAGGTCGTACATGGTGTTCACGATGACCACAATGTCTGGATGGACAAATTCCGGTGTTTTGCCGCTTTCCTGTGCTACAATCTTTCCCACCTCACGGTTTATTTCCCGTTTAATTGATTCGCTGTGGGGTGTTGCCACCTCCCGCTCCTTCCTCAGTATCTCCTCATCAATCCGGCAGCCCACCAGAAAGGTATCATGCTCGTATTCCTTCAGCTTTTCAATCGCAAGCTTGGCGAACTTTTCAATTTCGCCGGTGAGTCCCTCGCAGAGCCAGCACTCATCCGGGCTTTTTTCAGGAAGATGCAGCAGTGCCCGTATCCTCTCTCCCCGTTCACTGTTGGTCATTCCGTGTTCCACCTGTGCAAACTGTCTGCCCAGGCATGCATCACACAGACAATATGTTGATAGCTTCTGTGCCTCTTCCAGTATCTCTTCCATTCAAGGTGAAAGGCAGCCACAGTAAAATAATTTTTCCTGCGGTCTATTTCCGTGAAGCAATATAGATGCTTGCTTCCTCGACCCCGCGGATGGATTTGAGTTCATAGTATGCCTCTCTCACCGTGCGGGCACTGCCGGAAAACATGAGCACCTCGCAGCATGAGCAGTTGTCTATGTCAAAATCGGAATGCATGAAGGACCGGAAGATGTCCATATAGCGATGTCTCACCTCGGATACCCGGGAATCTGAATCGTGGTTGTAGAGAAGGGTCATCACTCCCTCCACCGTCCCCCGGCAGGTATCTATTTTCTTCTTCTCCTTTAAGAATTCCCGCATCGCATCCCGTATCATCTCCGACCTGCTCATGTATCCCATGTCACGCAGGGTCTTTTCCATATCTTCCAGAATCTTCTTGGAAAGACTCACCGATATGACGGTTATCCCGTTTTTCTCCATTATCCCAGCCTCCGGTACGCTGCTGCGAATAGAAACACGCCTGCAGCCGTGAACACAATGATACCGCTTGCCGCAACGTCATATATGGCAGAGAGCGATATGCCGGTGACCATGCTGAATACGCCGAAACCCATGGCGGCGCATACCGTGCGTTTGAAGGAGAGTTTGAGCTGGAGGGCGGCAAGTCCCGGCAGCACCAGAATGGCCACCACCAGTATCATGCCTATCACCTTTATGGAGAGCACAATGGTGAGGGCCACCAGCACATTGAAGGCAAGGGAGAGGGTGGTGACCGGCAGCCCCATCAACCGTGATGCCTCCTCATCAAAGGTGATGGAGAGAATCTCCTTGTAGAACATGCCGAGGAAAAGTGCAGTGGAGATGCCGAGCACGGCAACAATGAGCAAATCACTCCGATCAATGGTGAGGATGGAGCCGAAAAGGTAGCTGAAAAGCTCCACATTAAATCCCCCGGCAAGGCTTATGATAATCAGTCCTGCCGAAAATCCCAGCGCCAGCATCACCGCAATAGCCGCATCGGACTGCGCCATCTCCTTTTTTCTCATGTAGGAGATTCCCAGCACCGCAAGTATGGATACAGCCAGAGCAGAGAGAAGCGGATTGATTCCCAGCAGAAGCCCCAGGGCAATACCTCCGAATGCGGTATGCGCTATCCCATCGCCTATCATGGCTTCCTTCCTCAGAATGAGAAACAGCCCCACCCAGGCGCAGACCAGCGCTGCGATGGTTCCTCCCAGAAGGGCATGCTGGAAAAACTGGTAGCTGAAGAGCCGGGGGAGGTCAAAAAGCGACAGTTCATTCATGTTCAAACACCCCCGAGCACTGGTGCCGGTGGAAAACGAAGTGGAAGTGTTCCCCATACACTTTTTTGAGAATCTCGTCCGGTTCCAGTTCCTCCGTTATATCTGCCATGTGCACCTCCCTGTTCACGCACATCACCTTTGACATGCGGCAGAACACCGCAGCCAGGTCATGGGAGACAATCATGATGGTGGTACCCCGGGTGATGTTGAGGTCACTCAGCTTTTTGTAGAATTTCTCCTGTGTTTCTGCATCCACGCCGGTCACCGGTTCATCCAGAAAAATAATATCTGGATTCCTCACGAGAGCCTTTGCCACAAACACCCGCTGTTTCTGCCCGCCGGAAAGCTCACCTATTCTCCGGTGGGCAATGTTCTCGATGCCCATAAAGCGCAGAGTTTCATCCACTGCATTCCAGTCATCCTTTCTGAGCTTTCTGCCGATGAGGTTCCTTCGTATGCGCCCCAGAGAAACCAGTTCCCGTACGGTGAGGGGAAAATTCACATCAAAATTTGTGGCATCCTGTGATACATAGGCAATTCTCTCCCACTGTGAAAAGGAGGAAATATCTTTGCCAAAGAGCCGGATGGTGCCCCTTTCCAGGGGAATGATACCCAGGAGCGTGAGCAAAAGCGATGTTTTCCCTCCGCCGTTGGGGCCCACAATCCCCACATAATCTCCCCTGCTGATGGTGAAGGTGGCATCCTTTATCACCATCTCGTTTCCCCTTCTCACGGAAAGGTCCTTCACTTCAATGACGGGTGTTTTCATGGTGCCTCCAGCCCCTGGATGAGGTTTTCAAGATTCTTTTCCTGCTGGTCAAAGTAATCCATGCCGTCCACCGGTCCGAGCATGAGATACAGAACCAGGATGGTGACATCCCTTCCGGTTTTTTCCTCCAGCGTGTTCTTGAGCGTCTGTGCATACTCATCAGAATAGATGGGGTCAACGTAGATGACATATGTATCGTACTCAATCATCATATCCACCAGCTTCTTGATGGTTGAGGTACTCGGTTGTTCATCGGCAGAGAGGCCAATCACCCCGTACTGTGCGAAACCATAACGGTGGGCGAGATAGCCAAAGGCAGTATGGGTGACAAAGATGGTATCCTTCCTTGTATTTTGTAATCCCTCGGCATAGCTCTGATCCATCTTCTCGAAAGCTTCTCTCAGACTTTCCCAGCGATGCGTGTAGTATGCTTCATGCGCACCATCCTTTTTTACCAGAGCCCTGTAAATTTTTTCTGCCTGTTGCTCTGCCGTAAAGGGGCATATCCATGTGTGAGGATCAACTATTTCATGTCCCTCATATTCCACCGTAAGGAGTTCCATGTCCTCCGTGGTGTTCACCACAATTCGTTCACGAGATCCCAGCACGGGCAGGATGTCGCGTTCGAACCAGTGGTCAGCTCCTCCACCGTTGTACACCAGGATGTCCGCCTTATCGGCAGCCACAATGTCCATGGCGGAGGGCTGCCAGGAATGTATCTCGGTATTGTAGGGGACGAGCGAGGCGACGTCCACATACTCCCCTCCTATTTCCTTGGAAAAATAGGCAAGGGGGTAGAATGTGGCTACCACCTTCACCGTATCACTGCCATCTCCATCATCTTTACCGGAATAATAAATGGCACCACCGATTATGATAATAATCGCCGCAGCCGTTCCTGCCACAAGCATCATCTGATGCGTGTTCATCATTCCACCAATTCCCTTGGTGTTAATAAATTTTTCTACATTTTTATTAATAAATACTAATTATTCAAAAAAATTTAATAAAAAATTGAGAATGCCACATGCTGCCCGAGGTGACCTTCACAAATGAGAAAGCACAGGATGTTAATTAGTGTAACGATTGTGAAAGTGCATGCCCCCATGCATTCCACATTCAGACCTCAAAAATTTATAAAGTGCCCCTATTATCATAGTCATATGAGGATTCTGCATCTCTCGGACACCCACATAGGATATTCAGCCTATCATAAGGTCGCAGAGAACGGCATAAATCAGAGGGAGATGGATGTGTACAATGCCTTCAAACAGTTCGTGGATTATGCGGTTGAGCACAGACCGGATGCGGTCATACATTCGGGAGATCTCTTCGATAGTGTGAGGCCGAGCAACCGTGCCCTCTCCTTTGCCCTCTCCCAGCTCCTGCGGCTTTCTGAAGCAGAAATACCGGTGGTGGTGATAGCAGGAAACCATGAAACCCCAAAACTTCGGGAAACGGGAAGCGCCTTCCGGATATTCGAGCATCTCGAGCATATCTATCCGGTATATCGTGGAAAACGGGAGGAAATCGAAATTGAAAACCTCCTCATTCATGCCATTCCCCACTGCCACTCTGCTGCGGATCTTGAACGCAATATCAGGGATGCCCGGCTACGGGATGGGTATGTAAATGTGATGGTACTCCATGCGGGGGTTATCGGAATAAAAGATTTCAACTATATTCGGGGCGACTTCAACGAGCAGGTGATTCCCTCGGGTTCGCTCTCCCCTCACTTTGATTACATCGCACTGGGGCATTACCACAAAGCAACACAGGTGACTGAAAATGCCTACTATGCAGGTTCCACAGAACATTTCTCGTTCAAGGAGGCAGGCGAGGAAAAGGGGTTTTACGAAATCGATTTTTCCGGCAGCACCAACATACAGTTCATTCCACTCTCATGCAGGGGGATGCTGGACCTGCCACAGATAGATTGCATGCATCTGGAACCAAATGAGATAGAAACGGAAATACTGAAAGCATGTGAGAAGTATCCCATCGAGGGAAAAATAGTGAGAATCTCGCTTCAGAATATCAGAAGGAGCGCCTTCAAGGCTCTCGCATGGCATCGGATCAAGCGCGCCTCTTCGCGGGCCCTTCACTTTGAAATCGACTACCGGTTCTTTGAAACAGAGCATGAAATGGAACGGAGTCATCGCATCGGCAGCCTTGTGGATGAGTGGAAGGAATACATTGCCAGCGTTCCCATCGGAAAAAATAAAAAGGAGATAGAGGAGCTCGCCCTCACCTATCTCTCAGAGGTACAAACATGAAACTGCTCAAACTCACCCTTCACAATTTCAGAAAATTCAAGGATCTGGAACTGGAGTTTCCGGAAGGGATTATAGGTCTTGTGGGCAGCAACGGCTCCGGAAAATCAACCGTCATCGAGGCCATCGGATGGGCCATATATGGCAACAGGGCGGCGCGCACCTCACGAGACCAGGTAAAGAGAATGGGTGCGAAGCGGTCGGATGAGTGCTGGGTGAAACTTGCCTTTGAGCTGGAGGGAACGCACTACGAGGTGTTCAGAATACTCACAGCCAGGTCATCAGACGCAAGGGTGAAGGTGAACGGTGTCATAGCGGCATCCTCGGCACAGGGTGCAACAGCATTTCTGGAAAAGAAACTGAGGATGGATTACGACTCGTTCTACACGTCAATTGTGGCACGACAGCAGGAACTGAATACCCTTTCCGATAAATCTCCCGCCGAGCGGAAGAAAAGCATGCTCAGAATGCTGGGGGTGGATGTGCTGGACGAGGCAATCAGAAGGGTCAGGGAAGACAGGAGGCATAAGGAAAAAATTCTGGAACACATGGAAAAAAACCTCAAAGACATCGACGAACTCGAAAATAAAAAAAGGGAGGGCAGGGAGGCCATGGAACAGTATTCCCATACCAGAGAGCAACTCATGGACGAACTTGAATCAGCGAGGCGGGCGCTCCGCACACTTGAAGAAGAACTCAGCATCGAGAAGGAGAGGGCAAAGACCTTCAAGGCACTTGATGAAAAAAGAAAGTTGCTTACGGAAAGACAGCACCATACAAAAACACTGATGGAAAGCAAGGTGCATGAAATCGAAGAACTCGAAAAGAATGTGCAGGAACTCGAGGAACTCCAACCCCGTGTGGAGGAGTATGAAACATTGAGCCGCAGAAAAGAAGAGATGGAGAGGGCAAAAGAACGCTATTACGAAAAAAGAAATCTTCAGGAGCAGATGGAATCGCTCACTAAAGAAATAGCCTCAATGGTACAGGATATCAGTGCCCTTGAAAAACAGCGGGAGGGAGAGGAAGAGGACACAAAAATGCTGCAGTGCATTGTGGCGCAGATAGAAGAAACAGAGTCTCTCATAAAACAGAGGGAAAAGGCCGCCGATGCACTGGAAGCAGAAAGAAGATTTATCGCTGAAAAAAAAGAGGAGCTGGAACAGAAGGCAGCCCGGATACGGGAACTCGGGGCGGAGAGCGATTGCCCCACTTGCGGGCGGCCCCTTGGGGAAAAATATGAGGAAATCATTGCAGACTTCGAAAACAGCATGTGTCAGCTCGAAAAAGAGATGCGGGAGAAAGAAAGGGAAATCGAGCGCATCGAAAAAGACGTGGCAATGTTGAAGAATCGGAGGGGGGACCTTCTGGAGGAGAAGAAGGAGGCGGAGGCCCGGATTCTTTCATATCGTCTCACAAGGGAGCGTGCAAAACAGTTTCTGGAGAGAAAAAGAGAGAAAGAATCGTCACTTGAAACGGTCAAAAAAAGACTGGCTGCCATTGGTGAACTCGAGTTTGATGAGGAGGAACTGCGGCGGGTGGATGCACGAGTGAAAGATCTGCTTCCTGTCAAGAACCGTGCACTCATTCTGGAAAATGAGGTTAAAAAGATACCGGCACTCCGGCGGGAAGTGCGGGAAATTGAAAAGGAGCTGGGTACCATTTCCGGGCAGCTGCATGAATGTATCGAAAAGATTGACAGACTGGATTTCGATGTGAACAGATATGAGGAGCTTGAGAAAACATATGCGGAGACCAGGGACATATTCCATGGCAAAAAGGAGGAGATTATCAGGATAGAGGGGAAGATGGAGCATCTGGAAAAGGAGATGGGCGCGCTGGAGAGGGAAATAGAGGAGCAGCACCGGCAGCGAAATGAAATCAGAACATTGAGAAAGAACATCGCAAATCTTGAGGCACTGGCGGGGGACAGAGAAACGGGATTACTCAACAGTTTCAAAAATTATCTGATTTCAAAGATAGGGCCCATGCTCTCGTATCACGCATCTCATTTCTTCAGCACCTTCACCAATGGAAAATACAGGGAGATAGAGATAGGGGAGAATTATGATATTTTCATATATGACGGAGGAGAGCGGTTTGAACTGGAAAGATTTTCTGGAGGGGAAAAGGACCTGGCAAATCTATCGCTCAGGCTTGCCATCTCTCAGCTTATTGCGCAAAAAGCAGATGCACTCCTGCAATTCATTGCACTCGACGAAATTTTCGGTTCACAGGACAGGGAAAGAAAGAAAAATGTACTGAATGCTCTCGCAGAACTCAAAAACCAGTTCAGACAGATATTGCTCATCACCCACATAGAGGAAATCAAGGATTCCATGGAATATCTCATAACCGTCTATGAAGATGAGAATGGCATATCCCATGCGAGAATTGAATAGAAAATACATTTATACTCTCCGCAAATATCACTGCGTAGGGGCCGGTAGATCAGGGGAAGATCGCTTGCTTCGCAAGCAAGAGGTCGCGGGTTCAAATGCACCACTTGCGGTCACAGTGCAAGTGTGCTCGAAAATCCCGCCCGGTCCACTCTTGGCTTAAAAGGAAACATTGGGGAAAATGGGGCAGATGAGATATCTACTCGCCTATCTTTCCATTGATAACTATATTTTTTACCACAGCCTCTATACGCTCTATGGCGGTGTGGGCTTTTTCTATTTTTTCTTTGTCTTCCATGTCCAGATCCTTATCGGCGAGCAGGTCAAGGTATCCCTTTGCAATGAGAATCGGATTGAAGAAATAGTGGGCAATGTCCTCTCTGAAATTCTTCACCCGTTCGTATGTGATGTCCAGGAATTTTTTGATTTTTATTATCTCCTCCATATTCCGCAGCACTCCAAAAAAGAATTTCAGTTCCCCGTTTTCAAAAATTGGGTAGATGACAATTTCCTTGGTGCCGCGTTTGATGCTTATTCTTCTATTGGTGAGCAGTTTTTTCACATCATCCACTATCTCATATATTTCTTCCGCCTTGCTGTTGGCAAACAATATTGTACCATACCTATCAAGAATAAATATGCCCTCATTTTCACCCCTAGAGGACAAATTTTGATGCAGTTCGTCTATTTTTTCAAAGGCCAGCATTTCACTCATGTTCAGACAATATATCAAAACGACATATATATTGCTAATTTTGAACAAAATTGTTGTGGCAGAACAACATTTATATACTATGATAATCCACAGGCAAATCAGAAGTAAGGTTCCAGTAGTGATACTCCTGCCACCGGCACGGGGAATGTGAAAGATGTTGCAGAAACGGTGAGCAGATGCAACATTAATAAATAAATGTGCGCTTCATTACTGTGGAGAAAGAACAGCTCATCTCTCGGCTCATACAGCACGGATACCTGAAAAGTGATGCAGTCATAGCAGCAATGAGGCATATCCCCAGGGAGCTTTTTGTTCCACCGCACCAAAGAAAATTTGCATATGCTGATACACCTCTCGAAATAGGTCACGGTCAGACCATATCGGCGCCCCATATGGTGGCAATCATGCTTGAAGCGCTTGAACTGAAAGCGACAGCAAGGTGCTGGAAATAGGAACTGGAACCGGTTACCATGCGGCGCTTGCCGCAACCATTGCACGCAATGGAACCGTCTACACGGTGGAACGAATACCGCACCTTGCAGAGGAGGCCAGAAAAAACCTCAAAACACTCCATATAAAAAACGTGAAGGTGTTCATTGGCGACGGCTCGCTGGGATTGCCCGAGCATGCTCCTTTCACTCACATTTACGCCACCTGTGCTGCCCCGTCGGTGCCGGATGCACTGATTGCACAACTCGATGAGGGTGGCAGATTGCTCATGCCGGTGGGCAGGGCATATGGTGAACTGGTGATGATTCAGAAAAATGGAGAGATAAGGAAAACAAATCTCGGAGGATGCTCATTTGTCCCCATGGTAGGGAGGGAGGCATATGACGAGCATTAGGGTGTCTCTTGCCACGGCAGCACTCCTCGGATTGAAGCACTGCAGGGTAAATGCAGAGCCCACCACACTCTATTTCATGCTTCCAGAACCATGTCATGGCGGATGCAGGTACTGCAACCAGAAAAACGGTTACCTTTCAAGGGTGAGGTGGCCGGAGTTCGACTTCAGCGAGGTCAACAAAAAAGTTCAAAACAGCGGTGCGCAGAGGATATGCATCCAGTGTCCGTATCATGAGCACTCCGCAGAGGCGGCGGCGCAGGCAGTCAGAGCTCTGGATACATCGCTTCCTGTTTCTCTCTCAATACATGCACTTACCTCGGACGAAATGGTCATGCTCAGGGAGGCGGGGGTTGAAAGAGTGGGAATGGGTCTCGACTGCGCCACCGAAGCCATTTTCTCCAAGTGGAAGAGAGATGTTCCGTCCTGGCATGAGTACAAGAAGTCGCTGTATCGGGCAAAACGCATCTTCGGTGATGCAACCTGCCATCTCATGGTGGGGCTTGGGGAGGATGATGAGGATATCGTTGCCGTGATGAGGGAAATGGCGGCACGGGGTATCAGGGTGGCACTGTTTGCCTATTTCAGAGGAAATGAAACGGCGGTTGCGCGTCCACGATACAGGGCACTCCAGATTGCCAGACATGCCATCGAGACCGATGGTGCCACCTTTTCCTTTGAGGAGGGCAGGCTGGTGGAGATGGAGGTTTCCTCACTTCGGCGAGAGGCATTTCTCACGTCAGGCTGTCCCGGATGCAACCGCCCCTTCTATAATGAGAGGGTGACAAAAATATATAACCATCCGTGCATCCTGAATGATGAGCAGGCCAAAAGGGCATTTGAAGAGGCGCAAAACTATGCAAAAATACATTGTACTGCTGAGTAGCACCAGAAGAGTGGTGGTGGAAAGGGGAAAAACCCACTATGGCGACTTCGGCATCATCGACACCAGCACCGTGGAGGTGGGTGATGTCATCAGGACAAAAAAAGAAACGTTTGTGGTTGTGGAACCCACAATTTCCGACACCCTTTCCATCTGCAGGAGGGGGGCCCAGATCGTCACCGCAAAGGATGCGGGACAGATCATGGCCATCACCGGTCTTTCTTCAGGATGGAAATGTCTGGATGCCGGTTCAGGCTCTGGATTTCTTGCCATCCAGCTCGGTAATGCGGTGGGACCAAAGGGAAGGGTCATCACCTATGAAAAAAGAAAGGATTTTTTCACCACGGCAAAGAAGAATATCGAGCGGTGTGGTCTTGAAGGAATTGTGACCATTAAAAATCAGGATGTGGCCACCTTCAGGGAAAAAAACTTTGACCTGATCTTTTTTGATCTGAAACACTCGCACACCCTTGTGGAAAGGGCGAATGCACGTCTCAAACCGGGTGGATGGCTCATCGTGTATTCACCGCACATAGAGGCCCAGATTGCGGCACTGGAGGAGATGAGAAATAATCACATGCATGTTCACGCCACCATTGAAACAATACAGAGAAAATGGAAGAGCAACCATGGATACACACACCCCGAGCCAAGCGGCATCACACACACCGGATTTATGACATTCGCACGAAAGGTGGTGTAGGGGTAACGATCGTTTCTAGGATGCTTTACAGGAATCTGTCGTATCCAGCGGCAAGAAGGGTTCCCCCGACAAAGATATGGGTCTCCGGGTGGAGCTTCCATGAAATCTGTATGTGCAGGCCAATGAAACCGAGCAGCATGCCGCACTGATCTCTAAACATGATGCCGTAATCGCCAATGGTACTGCCTTTCCATACGTAGTTTGCACCGAATTTTACGATGGTGAAACCCCCGTCGAAGTAGTTGAAAAATATCGGCCTCAGCATGAGTCGCAAAAAGCTTCTCTCCTTGTACAGCGGGATGAACACCTCTCCTCTCCCATAGCTTATTACATAATTTGAAAAACCGAAGTCATGTTTTATACCGAGAACATCCAGATCTCCCCGCGCAATATCACGTTCCAGGGAGTCCAGTTTTTTAGCACTTATTTCTCGTTCCTCG
>QMSU01000006.1 GCA_003650975.1 Thermoplasmata archaeon | reverse complement strand
GTGTTGAATGCGGTGGCATACATGGTGAAGGTGAAACCCGTGGACATGTTTCCCGGCGGGATTTCGTTTTCTGTGCCGAAGGTGATGGTGATATAATCAATGGAGGGTGTAGAGGGAGTAACCAGTGGATGCCAGTCTCCGCCATTGGCAATGTTTCCTGAACAGTTATATGGTAAGTCTGTGTCTCCGAGTCCATCGCCATTGGTATCACTCCCGGCATAATCGCTCCAGAAATTTCCCCCGAGGTACGAACCGTTGATGATGTTGGTACCGGATGTTTTGGTTATATTCCACGTATTGTTTCCGTCATCATAGGCGTTGTTGGTGTTGTTGAAATAATTGTTGTAAATCAGGTTACCGTCGCTGGAAGAATAGAGATGAAGACCGCGCCAGCCGTTGTTGCTGATAGTGTTGCCGGAGACGGTATTGTTATTGGAATTATCAAAAATCATACCATACCAACTGCTGTTACTGATACTGTTGTTTGCGATGGTACTGTGATTAGAATCGCTGAACTGCACTCCGTAACGATTATGGCTGATGGTATTGTTCGTAATAGTGTTATTGGTAGAAGAAGATGAAACCCATATGCCACTATAATTGCTGTTAGCGATGGTGTTGTTTGTGATGGTGATGTGGTTAGATAAACCGAGTCGTATGCCATCAAAATTGTAAGTGAGAGTGTTGCCGGTGAGAGTGTTGTAAATGGAAGAGTAGATGTATACGCCATAAACACTGTTGTTGCCGATAGTGTTATCTGATACAGTGTTATTATCAGACTCCTCGATATAAATTCCCCTCCAGCCATTGTTACTAATGATATTATCTGAGACGTTATTATTATCAGACTCCTCGATATAAATGCCATCTTCATTATTACTTAAGATATTATTTCCGAAAACAGTTGTATTGTCTGATCCAAAAAGCCATATACCATCATAATTATTTGAGCTAATGGTGTTATTCGAGATGGTATTACTCCTCGACCAGTCAAAATATATCCCATAGCCGCTGTTATTCCATATGGTGTTGCCAGAGAGGGTATTGTAATTGTTGGAAACAGAGCCGTATATATCTATGCCGTCATCATTCGAGGAGATATTGTTGCCTGAGATGGTATTGTAGTTGCAGGATGGGTCAAAATATATTCCCGCAGCATTATTTGATGTGATAGTGTTGTGTGATATGGTGTTGTTGGAAGAAGATGAGAGATATATCCCATCTCCGTAATTATTCGAGTTGATAGTGTTGCCTGATATGGTGTTGTTGGATGAAGAAGAACCCACTATGCCATATTGGTTATTTATAATAGAATTATTTAATACAACATTGTTGTTGGAAGAAGAAAGCACGATACCAGCATTGCTGGTTGAAATGTTATTGCGAGAGACGTTGCACTGGTTTGATGTGGCTATTTCGATTCCCGCATCGCCCCAGTTGGTTCCACTATTTTGTATGGTGAATCCATTGATGGTCACCCAATCAGCAGAAATGTATATAACATCTCCTGTTCCATTCCCGTCAATCACAGGGTTGCTTCCTGCCTGGAGCGTGATACTCTTATTCACCACAATGTTCTCTGTATATGTTCCATTGTACACAATCACCGTGCCGTTGACATCCACTGCATCTATTGCCCCCTGTATGGTGTCAAAATGGTCAATCTGCCATCCGGGTGTGGAGGCATTGTAGTCATCATCAACATACACCGTGCTGAGGCTGTTGGGAACTTTATCAAAATAAACGTCGCCGGTTACTACATCAGTCAATGAAGAAGTAAAGGCAACAAAGGCGTAGTTGCTGTCGACTGCCAGCCCGAGGTACTCGCCCATCCAGAGATTTGTTGGCGTGGGAAAACTGATGTCATTCAGCTGAATATTTTGCGAGAAACTGCTGCCGCCATCGGTACTCTTTGCAAAATATACATCCCACAGGGAATCGTTCACATCGTTGCGGCGGTCGTACCATGCAATATCGATTGTCCCATCAGATTTCACATCCATCCACGGTAAAAACTGGTCATTTTTGGTCGAATCGTCGTTCACCCTCAGCGGTGAACTCCACGAGCTTCCACCATCAGTTGATTTGATGAAAAATATGTCAGCCTCATCAGTACCGTTCCCATCAGGGTCAGCGGCATATACGATGTACAGTTCACTTGAATTGGTGGGCGAGACTGCAATCGGAGTGCCACCCTTGGCTAAAACGTCTGTGAATCCCGCGGCAGTATTCAGACGGAGCGGTGGGAGGTTAATCTGTGCAACAAACTGGTCTGTCCCCCAGGTAACACCCCCATCAAATGATTTATCGAGATAGATGGTTCCATTTCCGCCGGATGTCACATTATAATCCATCCACACCACATATACGGTTCCGTTTGGTGCCACAGCGGGGATGGGCATATTGCCCATGTCATGGCCAATGTCATTTATTCTTACCGCTGAACTGAAACTCACGCCCTGATTTGTCGAATATGAAAAGTACACATCACTCCATGGTTGGGGCATATGAAATCCCCTGTCCTTTATCCAAGTAATATAGATATTATTCGTATACGGACTTCCGGAGAATGTGTCAGCAGTCATCTGGCATCTATCGTTGAATCGGTAGAGCGGATCAGGGTCGCCCGAAGGTGGCCCATCCAGAGCAACCGTAACTGGCGACAACCATGTACCTCCGCCATTGGTTGATTTATGGACATAGAGACCGCTGCTGCCTCCTATTTCCGATGCAATGTGACCGATGTAGAGGTTGCCGAGCGTGTCTGAAGTTGCCGTCGGGTCAAACTCCTGGTCCATATTCATGCCGGTAAGAGGGTTAAAAGGAAACGGTAAATTTCCGGTGGTCCATGTTGCTCCACCGTCGGTGCTGTAGCCATACCCAATACCACTTCCAAAGGAGTACGGATTGTCATTATATGCCGCAAGCAACACCTGCGGCTTGCCGGGCTGGGTTCCGGGAATAAGAGTTAGAGAAATTTCGTTTTGAACCAGTGCCGCAGACTTAATTGAAACGTCTGTTCCTCTCGGAGCCGGATATCCAGAAAGGGTTATACCACTCACAATCATTATGCTCCCTATCACCAAACCAATCATTATTTTTTTATCCATTTTCTCGCCTCCTTGAGCTGTGATAGACAGTGTCTATCAATTTACAATGTGAATTTCTCATTTAAGGTTTTTGGTGATGAACATGAAGGGGAATGACGGTTGCAGATTTGCCATTCCACGGAGAGGTGCATCCAGATCTGTCAGTGCCGGTTCAATTAGTATTGCAACAATTGTGTATGGTAATACCAGAGAGCCAGAATAATTTGTCTTTTAAGTTTAGTGGGGCATCTTCATCCCCCTGAGCAGGATGACATGGCCCGTCCTCATTTTTACGTTCTTGCTTTCTTACCGTGACAGCACCAATCAGAATAATACACTATATTTTTAAAGCGCCGCGCGATTATATGCGAGGCAGAACATGGAGGAGGACGAAATATTGAGGGAGAAAATCCGCAGCATGCTCACGCCGGATACCATCGTGTGCACCACATGTCTGGATACGTATAAAGAAGAGGCGACCTGTGCCCGGTGCGGCACCAACATGCTCAGCCCTGAATATACGGGAAAGGTGTACGAGTGCCCCGTATGTGAAAAGAGATACTGCGAAAAGTGCTGGAATAAGTTAAAATAGAAGGAATGAGTACACGGCTGTGCCCACAAGTACGGCACCGATGACCCAGTGGATGCCCTCACCATATAATCGTAGCAGGGTCTCATACATTCTGTGGCGTGTGATATCTGGGTTCATGCGTACTGCCATCCGTGCAACGGCCCTGGCACACCTGCGGTTGTCCAGAAGAATCAGCGTCACACCCGCTGCTGCCACCAGAGGAAGCATTATCTCCTCTCCAAACTCATGAATCACCACCCTAGCAAGAAAGAAGGTGACCAGAACAGCATCTGCATAGAGTATGTAGTGCAGGAATCTGGAATCATCCCCGAAAAGCGAGCGCGCCATCAGCAGGTAGCCCGGGGTGATTTAAAAACGTTTGTATCCTATTTTGGCCACAGAGGTGAAATCTTCCTCAGTTCTTCAATCACTCCGGGGAGCGTTTCCAGGAAGTAGTCAACCTCCTCGCGGGTGTTGTACCTCGAAAGCGAGATGCGGAGTGAACCGTGTGCGTCCTCTGGTCGGATGCCGGTGGCGAGCAGCACGTGGGATGCCTGGAGTTTTTTGGAGGAGCATGCCGAGCCGGTGGAGGCGGCAATTCCCATACTGTCCAGCATCAAAATGAGGCTTTCTCCCTCTATGCCACGGAAGTAAAAGCTCGCATTGTTGGGCAGTCGCTCGGTGGGATGGCCTGTGAGATACGATTCCTCTATTTCAAGCACGCCGCCGATGATGATGTCTCTCAATTTCCCCATTGCTGCAGCATCTTCTTTCATGCTATCGAGCGCAATTTCACACGCGCGGGCAAAACCGACAATGCCGGCAACATTCTCTGTGGAGGGGCGAAGACCCCTTTCATGCCCCCCGCCGTGCATGAGAGACTCGAGTTTCACGCCCCGTTTCACGTAGAGGGCGCCCACTCCCTTGGGGCCATGGAGTTTGTGAGAGGAAATGGACAGCATATCCACGGGCATATTCTTGACATCAATGGGGAGTTTCCCCGCACTCTGCACCGCATCGGTGTGAAATGGAATGCCATGTTTCCTCGCAATACGCCCTATTTTCTCTATCGGTTCAATGGTTCCTATCTCATTGTTTGCATGCATGATTGAGATGAGAATGGTGTCATCCCGTAGCTCACGTTCCAGCATTTCCACATCCACCATCCCGTACCGATCAACGGGGAGATAGGTGACTGAAAAACCCTTCTTTTCAAGATATCTGCAGGTTTCGAGCGCCGCCGGATGCTCCACAGCGCTTGTGATGATGTGGCCGCTGCCGTGACGAGAGGCAATTCCTCTGATGGCAATGTTATCGCTTTCAGTACCGCCGCTGGTGAAGATAATCTCATCGGCATCTGCCCCGAGAAATGCAGCAACCGTTTCCCTGCTTTTCTCCAGTGCCTCCCGTGCCTCTCTCCCCCAGGAATGAAGGCTGGAGGCGTTGCCGAATTTTGTGGTGAAAAAGGGGAGCATGGCATCAATCGCCTCATCGCAGGTGCGGGTGGTGGCTGCATTGTCAAAGTAAACCTTCATATTACACCGTAATAGTTAAAAAGGTTTTAAGGTTTTCCCTTATGAAATTCCCCTGTGAAGAGCTTGCCAGCACCATCATCCCCGCCATACGGGCGGAAATTGCCATAAAACTATCCCGGAATCATGGTATGAAACAGGTGGAGATATCCCGGATTCTCGGCATCACCCAGAGTGCGGTGAGCCACTACATCACCTCGTTCCGTGGAAAGCAGCGCGAAATCATAATGAGCAACCCCACAATTGAGGAAAAAATAGACGAGATGGCAACCATGATGGTGAACGGGGAATTTAATGAAGACCACATCTGCACCCTGTGCCGGAGCATCAGAGAACTACTCTCTTCCGATTTCAATCATTCTCTGTAGCGGTGCAGCGGCCCTTCTGATGATATCTTCACTGAGCCGTACCTCCGGTTTCATGAACTCCAGACTCCGCACCACCTTTGCACGGGTGATTTTTTTCATGGTGGGGCAGATGGCCACATCCAGAGGGTAAAATTCCTTTTCCGGCATTTCCTTCTTCAGCCGGTAGCAGAGTTCCCTTTCGGTGGCAATGATGAATTCATATGATGATGAAGATTTCGCATAATTCACCATACCCTCCGTGGATGCCACCTTATCGGCACAGTCAATCACCGCGGGCGAGCATTCAGGATGAGCGAGCACTTCTGCAGCGGGGTGTGCGCGTTTGAGTTCGAGAATGTCATCCACCGTTATTCCCATATGGGTGGGGCAGAATCCCGGCCAGAGAATGATCTCCTTATCGCTGACAAATCGTTTGACGTAACTTCCGAGGTTTTCATCGGGCGTGAATATCACACCATCCGGCATGGACTGCACCACCTTCACGGCGTTTGCGGAGGTGCAGCACACATCACTTGCTGCCTTCACCTCGGCCGATGTGTTGATATATGAAACCACATCGTACCCGTATTTTTCCTTCAGATGGGCAAGGGAACTGGCATCCACCATGGCCGCCATGGGACACTTGGCACCCTCATCGGGGAACAGCACCACCTTTTCCGGGTTTACTATCTTTGCCGACTCCGCCATAAAATCCACACCACAGAACACGATTACCTCGGCATCGGTTTCCCTCGCTTTCATGGCAAGGGCGAGTGAGTCACCCACAAAATCGGCAATATCCTGCACCTCCGGGCGCTGGTAATTGTGTGCAAGAATAATCGCATTTCTCTCCTTTTTCAGTTTTTCCAGTTTTTCCACAATTGATATTCCACCACCAATATAAAGGTTACCTCGGATTGGCCTTCACTTCACATGGGCGTTCCTTCATGAGCGAGGATATCTTTTTTCCTGTACCACATGACCATATCTTCCACGGTTTTCTGCAGATCGAATCGCGGTGCGTATCCCAGCTCGCGAGAGGCTTTCTCCGCACTGATGGTTCTGGTGGTCCCCATGGATACGATGCGGAATCGGGTGAGGGGGGGATTCCTGAAAAATGTCTCAGAAAGAAGGGCCATCGCATAGGCAACCCGGTAGGGTACATGTCTTTTCGGTTTTTCCACCCCGAGCTGTGCGGCCGCTTCCTCGAACAGTTCTCTGATGGTGCACACAAAGCTTACCACGTTGTACACCTCACCCCGCTCATCCCTCTCCAGCACCAGCCGGAGGCACCGGGCCACATCTGCAGGATGGGCAATTGAGATATGCTGTGTCCCCTCACCCACATAGGTCATGTTCCCCTGTTCAATTTTTGAGAGCAGTATGCCGGCGGCCCGTGAGCCCGCCCCCAGCACCAGCGGTGGGCGCACAACCGATGCGGTGATGTCCCTGTAGGCAGTGAGCACGCGTTCTGATTCAAGTTTTGATTTTCCGTACGCATTGAGGGGCCGAAGGGCACTGCGTTCTGTTATCGTTGCCGTGGTGTTGGGAAAACCGTACACCCCCGCGGAGCTTGTGAGAACCATCCGCATCACCCCTATCTTCCTACATGCCTCGGCAACATTGCGTGTCCCCTCCACATTCACCCTGTAAAAGAGGTGCCGTTTGCCCCAGTCCATGGCATATGCCGCATTGTGAATCACCGCATCAACGCCATCCACAGCGGGGAGAAGGCTCTCGGGTTTGGTGATGTCCCCCCGCACCACCTCAACACCTTCAATGTCAATTTTATGGTGCCGGGCGAGTGCCCTCACCCCATACCCGTTGGCAAGAAGTTCGGTGACCACATGGGTGCCGATGAACCCGCTTGCGCCCGTCACGAGAACTCTCATCGTTCACAAGAATAACCGGCTATTTAATCTCTGTGGTCAGCCATGGCATTCCGTGGAACCGCACTTCACCATGCCATCGCTTCACAAGGTGGCAGCTCAAAATAGCTCAAATTGATATATGACCAGTCATCGAAATCCCGCTTCCCGTGCGAGCCATCCGAATAATCCAGAATCTCGTAGGTATACCGGTAATTCATGATGCTTTTGTAGTTGCGGTAGAGATACCACCCCAGCTGCCAGGGATACTTGGTGAACTGGTTGTCGCATCCCATGGGCGTTCCCAGTTTGATGCCAAAATTGTGCCCCATTTCATGCATGATGACCGAGGCATAGAAGAAATCCAGCGATGTTCCAGGATTCAGCAGGTGATAACGCTCCATCATGGAGGCGGAGACTACAAAAGCATTTGTGCCAGGTAAATACCCCCAGAAGGTGGGACCGTCTCCTGCAAATGAATATCCCGTGGGAAAGCAGTTGTGGACGAAAATGCCGTAGTGAAATACGCTCCGCCTCCATGCATCCCGGTCACCTTGAATAAAATGGTGCCGATAGATATCAAGAACTTCTCCCGGGTCGGTGAATCCATCCATCGGGACAAATCCTCCTGTTTCCACATGGAATACAATATTTCTCCTGTGGAATGGGTTTTTGAGCAGTTCCACCGCATTGTCTGGCATGCAGGATGCCTTTCCCACCGATGACCGGTCCATGAAATCCACCTCCAGAAATATGTCCCTCCTGAAGGGGTCTGACCATGCAGAGGAAGTAAGGAATTCCTCCATGTTTGTGATGCTGTCGTTATCCGGGTCAAGTACGGTATGCGCATCCGCATGGAACGGGTCAAATCCCCAGCGGTGTTCCCATTCGATGGGAATGTTGTCCCCATCGGGGTCTTCACCGCGGTTATCAACTGTGGGGTCTGTGCCGTATTCATTGGTTTCCATCCAGTACGGCAATCCATCGTGATCGTAATCATTCTGGTAAATGGTGAACCACATTTCACAATCTTTTTCGTTCTCATAAATACTGCCGTCATCACAGCCAGAAGCCCTTCCGTAGCCGCTGGCATCGCCGATAAAATCGTCTCCACTCCACCTTCCTGTTGCGATATCATACACCACTGTCACCGTGTAACCGGAAGAATCGCTGTTCTTGCCGCTGCCGATATCGCACAGTACCGGACCATCGGTATTCCAGTCCGTGAGCGCCATGGTGATGGTAACCGTCTTTATGTCATCAGGGACATCCACTGTCAGATTCCAGTATGGGTACAGCACGTCACTGTCATTCCAGACCGGGCTTCTGTATGCCACACCGTTTATGGTGAGTGTGACAAAAAAATCTGCTCCAGATGCCGTGTCAATGGTATCAAGTGCCCGTATCGCAAGGATCTCAATTGTGACGGCGATATCCACGAGAGGACTGTAGTCATCCAGAGTCGTCACGGCCAGCCTGCTGAATCCATCTGTGGTGCCCGATGGACCCGATGTAGCCCCCATGACACTGAAAAGAGTTATGATTGCAAATACCATCTGAACGGATCCTTTCATCGTATCTCTCCTTTTTGTGGGGAATCATCCGCATATTTAAAAAATTGGTGGTATGAGGTGACAGCCGCCTCAGCCTGAATGCCAATCACACGCTCTGACATGCCGCACAGAAGGCAATTAAAACATGCAAAGACAGGGGAACATCCTGCCATTCTCCTGCAAAAAATTTATATAAACAGATTCATTGCCAAATCAATGGAATCGGTAATATTTGTAGGAAACAAGGCACCAATAAAGTACGCAACAGCCATCGTGACAGAATTCGAAAAGGGACCCAGTGAAGTGATGGTGAAGGCACGGGGGCGCAGCATTTCTACGGCTGTGGATGCCTGCCAGATAAGCATGAACAAATTTTTGGAGGGCGTGGAGGTAAAGGACATCAAAATATTCACCGAGGAACTTGAAGACCGAAACGTATCCGCCATAGAGATTTTACTGGGAAAAGTGGGTGAGTCCTAAGCGTTTTTATCATTCCACTTTATATACCCTGTCTCCTTCCCTCACTTTCTCCATCACCTTTATACCTATTTCGTCGCCCGGTTTTGCCTCGTCTATTTTCTGCCGGTTTATCTCCATGGATGTGACCACCTGTTCAAAATTGGTTGTTGCTCCTCTGATGAGGATTCTGTCGCCCGGTTTCAGCATACCATCTGTTATTTTTATGGCAGCCACTCCTATTTTCGAGAAATAGTGCTCTACATATCCGATTTCCGCCTCCATATGTATAATAGAAAAGGCATTATTTATGAATTGTGAAAATTTTAATACTGACAGGCGATATAGTATTGGAGGTATTGGAGGGAGTAAGGTTAAATAAAAGGTCTCTACCCCACCCCTCCAATATCCTCTATTATTTACATGAGAACTTAAATGTATCGAAATTTTTCGATTGCATGGCAACACATATCTACCATTCATTCAGGAGGAGAACGATACCCCCAAATACCATGAAAGAGCCATACATTTCGGTGGTATACCTTTCTCCACCATACTCATAGCACAGGGTGAGCGCCACCACACACTGGCCGAAACCAAATACCGGAGTGGCAAGATAGCACATCTGGTGGGCCTCCAGTTCTTTTACGGAACTCACGGTGGGTGCCCCTGCAAACACATATCCTCCGATTTCAATACGTTCGATGGAAATGTTATGCAGCGGTTTCTCCTCACCATTCCATAACACCACCACAATCCCCCAGTCAAAAAATGAAAAATGAGCCGCCACATCCGGTTCCTGAATCGTACCACCGATGCCTGAGAGAGATAACATGATAAAAAGCGGGGGAATTGCCGCTGCAACATATCTCCTCTTCATATTACCATATACCGGATAGTACTTAAAAACTTATGCGACACCGTGGCAGGCATGCCAGTAAAAAATGATGATGCCCGGATTGTTGAGGTATGAATTCATGATCCGTATGTTCTGGCTGGCATTGCACACCCGGTTACACCACATGCAGCATGAAGGCAATACCTAGGAGACAGATGGTCCCCACAAAATCCATGGTGCTGGTGAGTACGGGAATGACCACGTTATCGGGATTGATACCCATCCTGAATGAAAACATGGAGAGATAAAAGGCAAGGAAATTTACGATAAAGATGAGCAATTCCCCCGCAATAAGAGAAATGAGTACCATTTCGTATATGCTCGCGGAAACCGAGAAGAACGTTGCTATGACAAATCCAAATATACCGATGAGGGGGAACATGATGAACCCTATTATGTGCATGGTGAGAAAGAGCGGCAACACCTTTTTTGGCACGGCGCCTGGGCTTATTTCTCCAGTATGAAGTGCCGAGGAGAACCGGGCGGCGAGTATGCCGCCGATGGCGCCGCCGTCTTCGAGAAACGCGGGCAGTATCAGTATGAGGGCTGCGTAGGAGAGGAGGGCCTCTGAATTCGACCCGAGGAGGGTTCCTGAAAAGGTGCTCAGAAGGCCGCAGAGCATAAACACGGGGAGGCTCTCCCGCACGATTCTGCGGAAATGTGGCATTCCGCATCTGAAGGGGTAAAAGCTCAGTATGGTGGCTCCAATGAAAAGCAGGAAGATAAGTGTCTGTACGGAGATTCCGATGCCGGTGACAATATGGAATGAGAGGAAGAGAAGGGGGAGAGTTATCACATCTCCTGCAAGAGTGATAAGGGGAGCGGTGACATTGTCGGGATTCCACCCCTTCCGGTAGCTGGCAAAGGCGATGGTAAAGGTCACGGCAGTCATTATGATGGCCGAGAGAAAACCGGCAAGGTACGAGATCAAAATGATGGAGAGAAAGGATATATGTCCCCCACCGCCGATGCCAAGGTGATTTGCAATGAACCACACCACCACGCCGAGGTATAAACTCATGGAAAATGAAAGGGTGAACGATCCGTATATGTTCTCAGTGGCTGTTCCGCTTTTTTCCTCCACGGAGAGTTCGCCGGTGTGAAGATATGTTCCCAGACGCGAGCCGAGGGAGGAAAAAATGTGCCCCCTCATGGCAATGGCAGGGGGAATTAAAATGAGGAGAGCGGGAAAATCTCTGAGAGCATCAGTAAAAACGCCAAGGGTGATGGCCGTGAGCAGAATCCCAAATGTGGAAAAGGAGAGAGCGAATACACTCTCCTTTAAGTCCTTTGCCATTTCTCTGCCCAGAGCTATTCTGATTCTCATGCATACCGCCTTGAGGGGGTGGTTTCTTTTCCATTCTGGTATGAAAGGGGTTTTTCCTTTAATTTATTTTCGTGATATGTGTTAGCACTATTCAACCAATATTTAAATGTGGTATGTGAATTACCAGCGGTGAAAAAATGGAAGAGCTAAACCCTTTTAAAATAGCCCAGAAACAGCTGGATGAGGCAGCCGAGATAATGGAACTGGATCCGGCAACCCATGCCATGTTGCGGGAGCCCATGAGAACGATGATTGTGAGCATCCCGGTGAAAATGGATGATGGAACCACGAAGGTATTCAAGGGTTTCAGAGTGCAGTACAATGATGCGAGGGGGCCCACAAAGGGAGGACTTCGATGGCATCCTGAGGAAAACATAGACACGGTGAGAGCGCTTGCTGCATGGATGACCTGGAAAACGGCAGTGGTGGACATCCCCTACGGAGGAGGCAAGGGAGGTGTCATCTGCAACCCGAAGGAAATGAGCGATGCCGAAAAGGAGCGGCTGGCACGCGGATGGGTGCGGGCAGTGGGACGCTTCATCGGCCCAGAAAAGGATGTGCCGGCACCTGACGTGTACACCACCCCGCAGATAATGGCCTGGATGATGGATGAATACAGCAAGATTGTGGGCTACAATGCCCCGGGTGTCATCACCGGCAAACCGCTGGAAATCGGCGGAAGCAAGGGACGGGCGGATGCCACCGCACGGGGAGGCATGTACGTGCTGAGAGAGGCGGCAAAATGCTGCGGTGTGCCACTCAAGGAAAACGAGGGAAAAATGCACAAATCATATCTGGAACTGGAAAAACTCGAGGAGACAACCCCTTCAGAGCATCCGGTGACCGTGGCCATCCAGGGATACGGCAATGCAGGAAAGTTTGCCCACCTGCTCATAAAGAAGATGTTCAGGAACGCCAAGGTGGTGGCAGTGAGCGATTCCAAGGGCGGCATCTACGTGGAGGATGGACTCCAGTACAGCAAGACCATGGAGGTGAAGCAGAACACGGGAAGCGTCACCAATTACCCCGGTGCACAGCAGATAACCAATGAAGAGCTCCTCGAAATGGAGGTGGATATCCTCGTACCGGCCGCACTCGAAAATGTCATTCGCGGAGACAACGCCGACAAAATAAAGGCAAAGATTATTCTCGAACTGGCCAATGGACCCACCACACCCGAGGCGGATGAAATTCTCCACAAGAACGGTGTGATGGTGCTTCCGGACTTTCTGGCAAATGCGGGCGGCGTCACCGTGAGCTACTTCGAGTGGGTGCAGAACATCAACGGATATTACTGGGAATTCGAGGAAGTGTATGAGAAGCTCGACAAAAAGATGAGCCAGGCATTCTGGGACGTCTACAACACACAGAAGGAGTACTTTGACAAGGGAAAGGACATCCACATGAGGGCAGCGGCCTATATCGTGAGTATTCAGCGTGTGGCCGACGCCATGAAAATCAGGGGCTGGACCTAGTCCCCCTCTTTCTTTTTTATTTTTACCATTCCCGCAAAAGGAAGGTTGTTGTTCCCAGCACAAGGAAAAGGCCGTGCAGTGTTGTGGTGTGGAGAATCCCTTCATATTCATAGCTTATGTCAACGGTGACAAGACACCTCCCCCATCCAAACACAGGGGTGGCGAGATACCCGATGCTGTGGGACTTCACCTCGGCAAGGGTATCTATGCCGTTCCATCCCAGGAAGATGAGGCCGGAGATGTCAATGGAGTCAAGACTCACGTAGTGGATGGGTTTCTCTTCATTGTTCCATATTACCACCACAATGCCGTAATCGCACCAGGAAAAGGCGAATGTGACATCCGGCTCCTGCACAAGAGCAGCGCTGCTGATGCCGGGGATGCTGAGTAAAAGGGCGGCCAGTACCAGGGAAAACAGATATCTTTTCATATACATATATTGTAAAAAACTTAAAAAAGATTATGCAGGGGGTGGGATTTCCGAGCATATCTGCCGCTTGCAGGCACATTGCGATTTCGAACCCACGGAGGTCTACACCACTAGGCCCTGAACCTAGCGCCGTTGGCCGCTTGGCTACCCCTGCTGTAAGTGAAAAGAGTTGGGAAATTTAAACATTGTCCATGCGTTTCTTTCTCTTCGCCATGAACAATGCAATACCCGCTGCAATGAGGACAAGCGCTGCAATGCCCCAGATGAGGGGTGTACCGCCCATGCCATGGCCATCTGCTCCGGTATCTTTCTCCACGGTTCTGGCATCCAGACAGTATATGGTGCCCGCCGCCGAGAACATGACCTTTCCGTTGGTGGCAACCACCGGTGATGCCACAGGGGTGGTGATGTAATTATAGGTTCCCTCTATCTCATAGGCAGGAGCAAAACTGAAGGCCGCTTTCCCGGTGGTACGGTTGATGGCATATAGTCTTCCGTCGCTGGACCCGAAAAAGATAAAATCCCCGTATTTTGTGATGTGGTGAATCGAGGCGTTGCTGCTGAATGTCCATTTGAGTGTGCCGTCCTTCCCCAGGCAGTAGAGGTTCCCGTCGGCACTTCCTGCATACACGGCGTCATCCACCTCAACGTCCACGATGCCCCATCCTGCGGTATACGTCCATTTGAGTGTGCCGTCCTTCCCCAGGCAGTAGAGGTTCCCGTCGGCACTTCCTGCATACACGTTTCTTTTCACCACCACGTCAAACAGTGTCCCCTCTGCTTCGAACTGCCAGCTGTCGGTGAGAAGCGTGGAGCCGCTGGCGATGTAGAGCGTGCGGTCATAGGTAACAAAATCTGCCGGTGTATCTGACACCTTGTTCTCGCCGTAGACGCCTTCGGGGCCAGAGACATACACCTCTTTTCCCACTGCGATATCTTTTCCCCCCGCCCTCCGCCACATCTGTGTTCCTGTGGGGGAGAACGCATAGGATGCGCTGTCGGTTGCCACATACACGCCGCTTTCATCCGCAGCAATGTCACGTATGGCGTCATCCAACTCCTTCTGCCAGAGAAGAGAGCCGTTTTCCGTGAGAGCATACAGTGTGCTTTCAAAGGAGGCATAGACGATGCGGTCGCCCGCTGCAAGTGTGGCATAATCGCAGTTTCGTTCTCCTATCGGATAGCTCCAGAGAACCTTCGCTTCCGCGCCTCTGCCCATAGTTCCCTTTTCATATCTGGGTGTAAAATCATAGGGAACGCCGCGGATTTCAACCCATCCTGCGGGAGGAACATCCCGTGCACCCTTCAGTGTTTCCGGGCCCGATGTGTTCCACACCCGGGTGGGATTTCCCCAGAATGCCCACAGGGAGTTGTTGAATATCATGCTTCCATCGGTGATTTTGCAATCCGTGGTAAAATCCGTCATGGGTGGTGTATGCATGATTATTTTCACCGCGTCGGCATCAATGCTCCCGTAGTATTCGTTCCCGAGCTCCTCGAATTTTATGTCGCGCTCGGAGGGTGTGTAAAAGAGTGTGTAGTACTGGTAGCCGGTGGCATTTAAGAGGAGATGCGCCATGCGGAAGATGGGAGCCTTGATCACCTCGTATCCGAGAACCTCCCTCCTCACCCTGAAATCAAAGGG
>QMSU01000005.1 GCA_003650975.1 Thermoplasmata archaeon | reverse complement strand
TATCGTCTCGAGATGCACGAAAATGAGGCGGCGGCAACCCGCTCGCTCACAAAACAGCTGGTGACACTCCAGATAGAAGCGAGAAAAAAAAATATACCGGTCATCATCACCAGTCAGGTGTACTCTGCAGGCGATGAGATAAAACCCTTTGCAGGACGAAGCATTGACCATATCGCAAAAACCATCATACGGATTGAAAAGGCTGGTGACGCAAAGGAAAAAAGGAAGGCAACCATCATCAAGCACCGGAGCCTCCCGGAGGGAAAAAGCACCTATTTCCTTATTACAAAAGACGGCATTGAGTGAACTGAGGCTATTTTGCATCAATCGCAACCATTAAATTTTTCTTTCTATTTAACCTCATGATACAGGAGATAGAAATAGAAAAACCACCGGAAGTGAACTTCATTTTGGGACAGTCCCATTTCATCAAAACGGTTGAGGACGTGTACGAGGCAATGGTCAACGTCCCCAACGCTCGTTTCGGCGTTGCCTTCTGCGAGGCATCGGCAAAATGCTTCATACGGTACGATGGGAATGATGAAGAGATGATAAAACTTGCAGTCACCAATGCAGAGAAACTTTCATGCGGCCATTCCTTCATCATATTCATGAAGGGATGCTATCCCATCAACGTGCTCAATGCCATCAAAAATGTTCCGGAGGTGTGCAGCATTTTCTGCGCCACCGCCAACCCGGTCAAAGTGCTGGTGTACGAGACGCAGAACGGGGATGGGGTCGGCCGCGGAATCGTGGGCGTGGTGGATGGCTTCAAAAGCAAGGGTGTGGAAACAGAAGACGATAAAAAGGAGAGAAGGGAGTTTCTCAGGAATATAGGATATAAGCGATGATTATTTCTTCAGGAACTTCTCCACCATTTTTGCAAAATCCCTGAACGGAAGCGTTCGTTCCACCACCTTCTGTGTTCCCGCATCTTTCAACTTTTCCGCCCATGGCGTACCAAACCATGCGGTATATCCCCATATGGCGGCTTCCGGATCCATGGCCAGTATTTCCCGTGCCGCTCTCACCCCATCCATTTTGTTATCCTTGCCTTTCATATGCAAATCGATAGTCTGGATATCCTCCCCTCCGGAGAGGTTCAAATCCATGATGACCATGACAGGTCTTTCCCCTTTCTCAAATAATTCCCGGTATTGTGCCACGCCCGCCTCTCCGGTGTATGCACTGAGCACCTCAATCCCCTCAATTTTCTCGAGATGTGCCTTTATGATTTCATGGATATCCTTTTCATCATCCACCAGCAATATTTTACTCACGGATTTCACCCCGCTGGGTTACGTTTTTCACCACACTTTCCACCCTGCTTATGGCTGCAATGGCCTTCGCTATTTTATCCTTTCCATCCTCTTCTTCCAGAGCAAGTTCAAGAAAACCCTTGGCAATGCAGATGGGGTTGAAAAAATAGTGGGCGGTGGCCATTTTAAACTCTCTTTCCTGTTCCAGGGCACGCTCCATCCTTTTATGAAGTTTGGCGGCGTTTATGGCAGTGGCAATCTGGTTGGCAATGGATTGAAGTGTTGCAATATCATCATGAGAGAAATGATGGGGTTGTTTGGAGAGAACGCCCATGCTCCCTATTATTTTCCCTTCAAAAATGATGGGCACCGCCATGGCAGAACGGTAACCCTCACTCTCTACCACATCAGGTGTTGATCTCCTGTCCCTCCAGCTATCCTTGATCAAAATTGGTTTTCCGCTTTTGGCGACCCTTCCATTCACATGAGAACCCAGGATTATTTTTTTGTATTTCCTGGTGTATTCCTCACTCATGCCATGGGATTTTTTGAGATGGAGATATTTCCTCTTTAGCTCAAAAATAACCCCACCGTCGGCTTCAAATGCATCGATAACCTCCTCGAGGCATTTTTCATAGAGGTCGTCCAGGTGTATCTGTCCTATCAATGAATTGGATATTTCTGCAATGGCCCTCAATCGTTTCTCATACGCCTTTTCTTCAGTGATATCATGGACAATTCCTTCAATGATATTGCCTTCAGTGAGTCGTGCCGATTCCCTTCCCATGACAATATTGCCGTCCTTTCCCACATACTCAACCTCAAAATCCTTTACCGTCCCGTGCTTCTGCAGCTTCTGCACGAACATTTCTCTCATTTTCGGATCTTTATATATGGCAGCAGCATTGAGCTTTTCGAATTCTTCCTTGCTATATCCAAGCATGTGTGCGAGGGCGGGATTCGTTTCGAGGATATCACCTTTTACGGTTGTTCTGTAGATTCCCTCTATTGCATCCTGCACAAGCGTGCGGTACTTTTCCTCGCTTTTTTGCAGTGCCTCCTCGGCTCTCCTTCGCTCGGTGATGTCCCTTATTATGATTTGAACGGCATAAACCTCATTATCTCTCTTCAATAATGCAGGAAAGATTTCAATGTGGCGTATCTCTCCTCCAATACGTATCTCTGTCTCTATGATGCCGACATTTTTTCCACTCACTTTCTGAAAGAACAGTTCCATCAAATGAGGGATATCCTTTTTGTTCAGCAGGCCGAGTTCAGTAAACTGCTTTCCCACGATGTGTTCCTTCGGTAGGCCGCTCAACTTCACTGCTGTACTGTTGCAGTCAAGCACGGTACCATCCAGATCCACAATGGCTATTGCCTCCGGCGATGATTCAAAGAGGGAACGGTATTTCTCCTCACTCTCCTTTAATTCCTCCTCCATCCTCTTTCGTTCCGTGATGTCTCTCACTGAACCCATGACCGCATATTCGCCTTTGTATGAAATGGAGGTGATGGCAAATTCGCAGTAACGCGTATCACCATTTTTGGTCACAACCCGTGCCTCATATGCTGAAGGAACCCTTTTCCCCTGTGCTCTTCTCTTCCCTATTTCCATTACCCGCTTCCTATCATCAGGGTGTATCAGATCCCATATGCTCATGCTGAGAAGTTCTTTCTTGCTGTATCCTGTTACTTCGCAGACCCTGTCATTGACGAATAAAAACCTGTCGCCCCGGTAGATATAGATGGCGTCATGACTCTGCTCTACGAGCATGCGGTACTTTTCCTCGCTTTCCTTCAGGTCCATTTCCATTCTCTTCCGGTCGGTGATGTCCCTCTTACAGGAAATGGTCCTGTTTCCCGGGAGCATGATAATTTTTATTTCCACATCCCGCGTTGTGCCGTCCTTCCTCAGACATTTGTATTCGTAGGTGGTTGGTGGTCTTCCCTTTCCAGAAATCCGTTGCTCATGGAATTTCATCATGCGTGCCCTGTCCTCTTCTGCCACAAACTTGGTAAAATGCTCTCCTATGATTTCCTTTAGCGGACATCCAGTGAGTTCCGAAAAATTCTTGTTCGCCATGATGATGGTCCCATCCTCCTCCAGAAGAGCCAGCACATCGGGAGATTCCTCAAAAAGCTTCCGGTAACGTTCCTCACTTTCCTTGAGGTCCTCCTCCATTTTTTTTCTCCAGGTGATATCCCGTGCAATTCCCTGAAGTCCTATGATTTTACCCTCTCTCACATAGGGGACAGAGCGAACCTCAATGACAATCTTTTTTCCATCCCTGGTATATGCTGTATATTCCGCAGGTTCTGCCAGCCGCTCACCTTTCAGGATTTTTGCTGTTCTTTCCCGGTAGAACTGCTGATATTCCTTTGGAACAATGTCCCATATGTTCATGGAGAGGAGTTCCTCTTCGGTATATCCGAGAGCCTGGCACATGGCTCTGTTGACCGAGAGAAAATTTCCTTCCATGTCAGAAATAAATATGCCGTCAGGGCTTTGCTCCACCAGAGTGCGGTATTTTTCCTCGCTTTCCTTCAGCGATTCCTCCAGCTTTTTTACCTCGGTTATATCGGTCTGTGTTCCCCATGCCTCAACCAGTTTTCCCTGCTTTATCACCCCCACCATGGAATTTGAAAAATACTTTTCCTCTCCCTTTTTATTGATTTCATATGAAACGCCCCCGGAAATTCGAAATCCATTGCGGATAAAGGACCGGAGATATTCTCTGTTTTCCTCCATGTCGGGCATCACTTCGGAAAGTTTCATGCTAATGAGATCTTCTTTTTTCGCCCCCATCATTCTGGCATACGTTTCGTTACACTCCACACATACACTCTGAAACGCTTCACTGATGATCTCTTCCTCCGGGAGATTGACATCCACCGGTCTTCCCGGCCTGAAACACCATATGCCTACCTCGGTGGTCTCAAAAAAATTCCTGAGCTTTCCTTCGCTCTCCTCCAGTTTTTCCTCTATCCTTCTGCGCTCTGTGATGTCTCTCACAATGGCCTGAAGATACGTTTTCCCTTCCAGTTCTAGACGGTTCAGCGAAACCTCGGCATCAAAGGACGTGCCATCTTTTTTTATGTGTTTCCAGTAGAATCTTTGCGGTTTCCCATCCAGAACGGCCTGTATCAGTTCGAGGGCCTTTTTCCTTGAATTTCTCCCATCCGGTTGGGTTTTCGGTGAAAAATCAAACGGGTAATGCCCAACAATGTCCTCCTTTTTCTCACATCCAAACATTTCAAGGGTTTTGGAGTTACACTCAACAAACTTTTCCCTGTCCATGAGAAATATAGCATCATTTGCCCCTTCGAAAAGGGTGCGGTAACGCTCCTCACTCCTTTTCAGCGCCTCTTCTGCCTCTTTCCTTTTCTTTTTCTCCTCTGCATTTTCCAAGGATGTTTTCACTGCTGCCGGCAATCTCGCAAAGTGGGTGGGCGACTTGACCACGTAATCATCGAGACCCCGTTTCAGTGCCTCCACCACCACTTCCTCAGTGGCTGTGGCAGTAAGCATGATAACGGGCATGAGTGGCCATCTTTTTTTCAGTTCCATGAGTACCTGAATACCATTTGCCCAGTGGAGCTGGTAATCGGTAATTGCCGCATCATGCCCCTCATCCAGTGCCTCATAAAACTGTTTTTCCGAGAAAACTTCGGTAAGGGATGCATCGGGAAAGTCACTTCTGAGATACTGGATGGTAAGTTTCCGGTCATCCGGCTCATCAACTATGACAAGGAACTTCATATAAATATACACAATTGTATCCTCTATTTAAACATACTTAAATTTGCAGTACACATTTGCACCGCCAAAACATCCGGGGCAGGGGCAATACCTATTTATAATACCACGATCTATTTTATCATGAAAAGATTTGCAGTTCTCCTTATCCCTCTGCTTCTGGGCGTTGTGCATATTCCCGCAACAACGGCACACGATTCATGGATTCATATCACTGAGCCAGAGCCCGGGCTTTACTTCAATGGGGAGAAGGTTGTGCCCCTCAATAACATCGTGATCACCATCGGCGGAAGCGCCCTCCACATCGAGGCAACAGGAAGCAGCAATATCGTGACCGTCTATTTCACCATGTACAATACGCTCAAGAAGAACATGACGGAGAGTTGTTGGGACACAAATGGTATGGACGGGTGGCAGTGTGTATTTACGCCATCACGCGGCATGTATGTCCTCGGGGCGGCAGGTCTTGCCATTGATATTGACGAGCCCGTGGCACTGGACTGGCTCACCATAGTTTCGCTATAGGTGTGCAATCATCACCACCTTCTCATGGATTAAATTATATAAACCGATGAGGAATTAAACGTGGATGAGAAAAAAAGTAGTGCCCCTGATGATGGTCATTCTGCTGCTGAGCGGCGGTGCATTTTCTGTGGGAATAGTGGCGCGACTGCAGGAGGAGAGGAGCATTCCTGCCCCGCATTCACCACTGGATGAGGGGATGGTGGGAAAGCTTTCCAGAAAAGTGGAAATTCCCGCAGGCTCAGATTACCACATCCATTTTTCCTCGGGAAATCTCTCGCTTCGGGGAAAACCGGTGGTTCCCTGCACCCGTGACCTGTCAGAAAAGGAAAAGGATGCCGTAGCAAGGGCACCACTCTGGATTCAGAGAAAACTTGCACGGCAATTCCAAAAAATCGATGGGGAGAGCTATGCGGAACTGTTACTGAATGCAAGTAAACGGTATGTGGATGAAATGGCATTTTCGATAGCATGCTCACCGGTTGGCGACGTGCCCTCCCCTGATGTCATCTATACCAATGCGGTGTGTCTCTATGAAAACGATGAATGGATACAGTATGCCGATATTATCGATTACGACAACGGGGCAGGTGACTATCATTCCACGATACGCTATCGCGTGATGGAAAACGGGGAGGAAAAGGAGATTGAATGCCCGTCTGATATATACTACTGGTACGTGGTGCATCCTAAGATCACCTTCGACCATCCGGAGACAGTATACGGGCGATTCTGGAGGGAGTATCTCTCGGATCACAGCGACAGGGGATACCCCCTGCTCCGCGAGAAGCTTGAGGGCATACGGTACCTGTGGGACTGTGAGGCATATTTCCAGGGCCCGAATCGGCAGTGGCGGGAAAGCATCGAAGCCCATCCCACCGCCATTGAGGTGATAAGCTACTGGATAGGAAAAACGGTTCCAGCGCAGGCGGTGGGCGACAGACCGGGTCAGCCCAACATAATAGCTCACGAGCACAATGGATGGTGCGGGGAACTCCAGACACTGGCTGTTGCCGCCCAGAGGACCGCACTGATACCCTCGGTGAGCGCGAATAACCGCGGGGAAGACCATGCATGGCGAGAGTTTTACGAGAGAGGGTGGCATGAAAACGACAACTGGTGGACGGACAGCGGCGGTGCCGTTGATGAACCAGATGTGTATACCTATGGATGGGGAAAGAACATGTCCTCCGTGTTTGCGTGGCGGGGAGATGATTCCATCTATGAAGTAACCCATCGGTACATTCACGAAAGTGACCGGCGCACCGTCACCTTCTCTGTTACGGATTTGATGGGCAATCCGGTGGACGGGGCACGAATAATTGTTCTGGTTCCTGGCCTGCTGGACTGGAGCTGGCTGAAAGACAAGCTGTGGGAGGCAACCATCGAGAAACTGTGGAGCAATTTGCCAGAACGGTTGAGGGAAAACCCGTTTATACAGCATCTGTATCAGAAGCTATGCGACATGTATGCACAGGTGCCGGACGTGGTGGACTCGGTACTCCCCAGCATCTGGAACTATACCGATATGAAGGGAGAATGCACCCTTGATCTTGGGGTAAATCAGAGTTGTCTTTTTCTCATACAGAGGCATCCCATGGGGGAATCGTGGAAATCTCTGTTCATGAAAGATGACAATACGGTTATCATGTATCACCGGCCCGGGGAGGAAAATGTTTCGGTAATTTTTTCCTGTGAAGAAACGGAAAATACAACGGAATATCGAATCGTACCATCCTCCGACACCGGTGAGTATTTTTTCAACATCTCATTTTCCACAGAGGCATATCAGCTGCAGAAAAACATACTGAGTGGTGGCGTGGGAGAGCACAGGATACCCGGCAGCGTGGAGTTTTTTATTGTGGATGAGGAAAACTTTAACCGATATATGGAGGGGAAATCATTTGAGTGTTACGAGTACGGGAACTTTGGGTCGGGAAATATCCGGTTCAATATGAGTGAGGGGGACTGGTATGTGGTTTTCAGAAATCCGGCGCGGAGAAGTACCGTGCTGCTGGACCTTTCAGCCGAGGTGAGGGCTGAAGCAGACAAAGACTGCGTGCAGATTGTGGCACCGGAAACCAGTATATTCGAGCACCCCCGGTTTGACTGCGGGGAAACCATTGCCATAGAGGGTATTGCCACAAGCAGCGTCTCCCTTGAAATTGAAAACGAGGATTCTCACGAACTCACACCCGTCGGGGGTGAGTGGTTCTATATATGGAATACCAGTGGACTTGGGCCGGGCACATATCAGATTACCGCGACATGTGGAGCGGCAGAGGACCGATTGCTGGTTACGCTGGTGGATGTAAGTCCGCCTACAGTGAAAATAGATATCCCCTCAGAGGGAGACATTGTGAACGGAGGGACCATCACAGTGAAGGGCATCTCTTCAGACAATGTCGGTGTCGAAAAAGTCGAGGTGGCCATCAATGGAGAATGGAAAACCGCATCGGGGACACACTCATGGGAGATGGAATGGGACCTCGCAGGACTTCCTCCCGGCGATTACACCGTTGCTGCAAGGGCCGTTGATGCCTCGGGAAAACAAATGGTGGATACCGTACATGTTGCCATCAATGGGACGGGACATGCCTGGGGTCCTTCCATTGTGGATGTGCATCATGAACCGGACAATCCCACCAACACGAGCAACGTGTGCATCTATGCCAACGTGACGGAGAGAGGTCCCTTCAGCATCACACATGTTACCCTGTTCTGGGATGACGGCACCATCACACAATCAGCGGAGATGTTCAGATACGGCGACAACCCGGTGCAGGAACGGCACGAGGAGGACCCGCTGCACAACGTGTCAAACGAACCCATCTACGGAAAAGAACTGGGAGAATTTCCATCAGGTGCCCATATCACCTACTGGATACGGGCCACCGACACGGCGAACAATCATGTTGTTTCGGCAGTTCATTCATTTATCATTTAAGGTAAATGTGGGTGAAATTCACCCTTGGACACATGTTTCTATGATTTGGATTATATTATCCAGTACGCCCATGTATTCAATATCCTCGGTGTACTCATTATATTCTATGGATTTCTTGTAGTAGAAAAGACATCTCCTATCGTTCAAATCGCAAAGTACATGACCGAGTACCTTAAGAGGGTGGAATTTCTCCCCACTTCCCCTCGGGGGTATGGGATTATAGTCCTTTGCATTCATGAGATATTCAAGCGTTTTCTTGGATGGCTTTTCACTCCTCATCTTTTCCATTAAATACAAATAGTGTCCAATATAATATTCAATATCTTTGTCACTAAGGCAACTTGCCGCAATCTCCTCAAAACTCTTCCACTCTTTGCCACTTTCTTCACTATATTCTTTGTGGACCCTCCATAACGTTTCTAACTTCCCAATGGTAAGTTCAAGTTTTATTTCTGGCTCTGGTACATTGATACGTCTAAAAAATTCTTGAAACCTTTTTTCCTTGAGTTCGGTATCGATAACCTTGGCATTTTCGCAAGGTTTCAATTTTGGGCACATATCATCTACTTTCTCACCAGTGATCTCCTCATAAAAATCAAGGGCATCCTTTATCGCCTTCTGGTATTCCAAGGCCGCAAGGTCAAAATTTCTCGTTGCATGCCTTAAAAGTTCTAATTTTCCTCTGTGTTCCAAACTGCCTGCTGCCACTGCAGCAGAAACCACCCAAATTCCTTTCATCCTCATTTTCGCCTCTATTAACTAACAGCATGTTATTTATAAACCTATCCAAACATTACGTTCTCACCAAATAGAAAAGATGCTAGGTGTGGGTCGTAATCCCCCTTCTGTTTTAGGCGGCATTTGTCTAAGCGTCCTACCCCCGGGCGGTTCTGGGTAACCCTGCCGGTGTTTGGACTTGCTCCAGGGCGGCGGCCGTTTCACCATATCCCATGACAGCGTCATTCTCAGGAAATCATTCTCGTCATGGGCTGTGCCGTTTCTGCGCCTGCCGTCGGGACTCTCGCCCCGGTTGTTACACCCCTGACCCAGAAATGAGGGGGGAATTTCCTCAGCTCTGATGAGCCGTCAGCCGCCCACCCACTCCTAGCAGAATACTATCATATGCACTGTTTATAAACGTTTTCATGCTTACCGGTATGGACGAGTTGAAGCAGAAGGCAGCGCACGAGGCAGTAAAACAGGTCCGGGACGGCATGGTGGTGGGGCTCGGCACCGGTTCAACGGCACGGCATGCCATTGTGAGGCTTGGTGAAATGGTGGTACGCGGTCTTGACATTGTTGGCATTGCAACCTCAGTTGAAAGCGAACGTCTTGCGAGAAAGGTGGGCATACCGATGGCCGATATCAACGAATACGAGGTTATCGACATCACAATAGACGGGGCAGACGAGGTCAATGGGGATCTGGTACTGATAAAGGGAGGCGGTGGTGCACTGCTCCGCGAAAAGATTGTGGCAAGCTGCAGCAAGAAGGAGATAATTGTGGTGGATGAAGGAAAGCTCGTGAAGAAATTCTCGTTTCCCCTTCCGGTGGAAGTGGTGCCATTTGGATGGAAAAGAACGGCGGATAAATTGAGGGCATTTGGATTCACTCCTCAACTCAGAAAAGGATTTGTGACCGACAGCGGGAATGTCATTCTTGACTGTCATTACGATGAACTGGGCAGCCCTGAAAAAATCGAGCGGGCGGTCAACAATCTCCCTGGGGTGGTGGAGTGCGGGCTCTTCATCAATCTGGCAGACGAGGTTATCGTGGGAAAAAGAGAGGGTGTGGAGAGGCTGAAACAGTAAGCATGGACTCCAATCCAAGGTTTTAAATAGCACCTCTTTTTGAAGGGATACCATGAAGATTAAAAAAGGAGATACGGTCACCGTTGAATACACGGGGATGCTGGAAGATGGAACTGTCTTCGACAGCACCGAAAAACAGGGAGAATTGCTGACATTTGAGGTTGGCGCAGGTCAGCTCATTCAGGGTTTTGAAAATGCAGTTATTGGAATGGAGGAAGGAGAAGAGAAGGAAATAACCCTTCAGCCCTCGGAGGCATATGGTGATATCAACCCCCAGCTCATTGAAAGCATAGAAAGGGATCAGCTCGCACTTGAAGAGGAGCCGGAAGTGGGAATGGTGCTGATCATGAAAACACCTGACGGGCATGAATTTCCTGCAATCATAACCGATGTTTCTGAGGATGCAATAACCATTGATTTCAACCATCCGCTGGCGGGAAAGGCGGTGCAGTTCAAAATAAAAGTGGTGGGCATTTCCTCGTAAATCCCGCATCTCTCCCCAAAAGGTTTTAATATTCTCCTACCATTTGTTATCTATGAGGAGAAAAAGCGCGGCGATAACGATTTTAGCGGTCTTGATTGGCATCTCATGTGCCATATCGGTAAATAATATCAGCACCGGTTCATCAGTGGATGGAGACGGTTCCCCTCCACAACCCCTCTCAACCACCACAGTATTTACGGAAAATTTCACCGCCGCATCCTTCACCAGCAATTGGATAATCTACAATATTGACGGCGGTGGCACGTGGAATAATGGTGCAGGAAGTCATACCGCTGACGGCTCCGGATGTGCACAGGTGCAGGATGGTGTTTCAGGCGCCGATCACCTGCTGCGCGACCAGGCAATCAGCAATCCACTCCCAGGAACCTATAATCTTTCCTTCTGGGTTTACTCCACAGGTGCGGGTGAGAGCATAGGCGTGGGCGTTGACAGTGACAATAACACCACCAATGGTGGAACCACCACGCTCACCACCTACACGACTCTGGCCGCCACGACGTGGGAACACTATTCATATCAATTCAATGCCTCTGCCCTCGGGCTGCCTGACCCGTTCTACCTCTATTTCACCTACAATGGAACCCTCTACATGGCCATTGATGATGTGACCCTCACCTTCGAAACAGACGATTCCACACCTCCCTCATCAAGTGTTGATGCCATGACGTACTGGTACACCGCCATCACCACTCCTGTTTCCATCACCGCCACCGCATCGGATGATGCATCAGGCGTAAAGCAGGTGGCGCTCTACTACCGGTACAGCACCGACAACTCATCGTGGGGTGCATGGAACCTGTTTGCCAATGATACCTCATCGCCGTGGGAGTGGACTTTCACTTTCCCGGATGGAGAGGGATACTATGAATTTTACACCATAGCAGAGGATAATGCCGGAAACGTTGAAGGAGCTCCGCCATCCGCAGATGAGAATGCGGGATATGATGCAACGGCACCCACCTCAAGCGTGGATGCGATGCCGTACTGGCATACCAGTGCATCAACAGTGATCAACGCATCGGCATCAGATTCGCTTTCCGGCGTGAAGAAGGTGACCCTATATTACCGGGTGAGCATAGATAACAGTACCTGGGGTTCATGGATTCAGTTCTCTCCTCCAGACTATGCGGCACCATGGCAGTTTTCATTCACATTCACCGGCTCCGGCTACTATCAGTTCTACACCGTTGCCGAGGACAATGCCAGCAATGTGGAATCTCCACCGGTATCCGCGGATGAGGAAGCGGGTGCTGACCTTCAGGCCCCCTCCACAGGCATCAGCGCATCGCCTTCCTATGGAAATGCCATCTCTCCTTCCTCCATAATCACCATCTCTGCAAGTGATGCCATGTCCGGTGTGGCGGGCACCTACTACCGCATATGGAACGGCTCATGGCATCCTTCACCGGGAACCGGCGTGGGAAAGGACAACAATTTTTCCAGCTATTCGGGGTCATTCTCTCTCACCATGCCAGGAATAAATTATGTGGAGTATTACAGCGATGATGTGGCGGGAAACCAGGAAGCAACCCATAATTATACCTACAATGTGGATGTTTCCCCGCCCAGCCTTTCCAACATCGTGGCGGTTCCTTCATCCCAGACGGCAGGCGGGTATGTCAATGTGAGCTGCACCGCCGAAGATACCGGAGCGGGAATAGCCGGTGTATATCTGGAGGTTATCTATCCGGATTCCTCCTTTGCCAATTTCACCATGAATTACATTCACTGCACCACATACTACAGAAGCGAGGTCTATAACATCGTGGGGACATACAACTACACCATCTATGCAAAGGATAACTTTGGTAATGCGGTGAAGAGCGCTGTGTACCACTTCACCATCACCAGTGCCAACAGTCCTCCCAATACACCCAGCCAGCCCTCTGGCCCCACATCAGGCGTCACAGGCGTGTCATATACCTATTCCTCTGCAACCACCGATCCGAACGGCGACAATGTGTACTATTTCTTCGACTGGGGCGATTCCAGCAACAGCGGATGGGTCGGTCCCTATTCATCGGGATTCACCGGCAGCGCCTCGCATGCATGGAGCAGCGCAGGAACATACTATGTGAAGGTGAAGGCAAAGGACACGAACAATGCGGAGAGCGGCTGGTCCAACTATCTGACCGTGAGCATATCAACGGCAAACAATCCTCCGATAACGTCCTATACACTCAATCCATCCACACCCACCGGGGAAAACGGCTGGTATCTCGGTCCCGTGAATGTGACCCTTTCCGCCACCGATCCTGATGGAGACGCGGTGGCCTACACGAACTACCGTGTGGACGGAGGGAGCTGGAACAGCTACACCGGCCCGTTTTTAATCACCGGCGACGGCAACCACCTGCTGGAGTTTTACAGCGCCGATGATAAGGGGAACATCGAGACCACCAAATCCGCCACGGTGAAAATAGATACCTCGGGTCCTTCCATCACCCTGCAGCGGCCCCTCCCGGGATACCTGTATCTCTTCAACCGGCAGGTATGGCCAATGGCCACCGGCACTGCAGTCATCATCGGAAGGATTGTGGTGAGGGCGACCGCCTTTGACAGCCATTCAAATATTGAGAATGTTTCCTTTTACGTGAACGGCATCGTGCAGAATATCGACACCGCCTATCCCTATGAGTGGCTCTGGCGCGGCGCCACCGGATACCGATACCTGTATGCCAGTGCATACAACAGGGCGGGCCTCATGGAGGAAACGGATCCGATACTGGTATACATATTCAGTTTATAATGGAACTTTCCGTCATACTGGTTGAACCCAAGTATGCAGGTAACACTGGGTCAGTGGCCAGGGTGATGAAGAACTTTGGCTTTCATACCATCATTCTTGTGAATCCCGCCTTTTCCATAGATGATGATGAGTGCAGGAAATTTGCAATGCATGCCCAGGATGTTCTCGACGATGCAGAGGTGGTATCCTGTTTTGATGAAGTGGTGGAAATGGTGGATTATCTGGCGGGAACCACCTCAATAGAGAGCAGGGACGACCGCCACCACCTGAGAAAGGCAATGACCGCAAGAACATTTGCAGAGGAGGCAGGAAAACTTGAGGGAACCGTTGGCGTTGCCTTTGGACGCGAGGATTACGGACTTTTCAATGAGGAAATAAAGAAGTGCGATGTGCTGGTGAAAATCCCCACCTCAGATGCATATCCATCGATGAATCTCTCCCATGCGGTATGTGCAGTTCTTTATGAAATGTTCGCAAGTTTACATGAACCAGATGAATTTATCCTTGCAAGCGGGAATGAGAGGCAGAAACTGTACGAATTTTTCGATGAGCTTCTCGATGTCACCCGCTACCCCTCCTTCAAAAAGGAAAAGGCATCCATTCTTTTCAGAAGAATCATAGGGCGGGCCATGCTCTCCAAGTGGGAATACCACACGTTCATGGGAGTGTTGAAAAGAGCCATACAGGCAAGCAGGTACCGTAAGGAAGAATAGTTTTACTTCAGTTCCTCCTCCACCAGGCTGCGATACCGGGAAATCAGCTGCTGCGCTTCTTTCTCGCTTTTGCCCTCTGCATAGATGCGGAGTATCGGTTCAGTGCCGGATGGCCGCATGAGTACCCATCCATCTTCAGTATATACCTTGATACCGTCGGTATAATCGCAGCGTCCCTCCTGTATCTTTTCCTTCAATCGTTCAATGATATCCTTCTTCTCGCACCGCACCTTTGTTTTCACCAGGGCATATGACGGTACTTCCTTCACCAATTCTGAAAGCGTGCGCTCCTTCGCTGCCATCACCTCAAGCATTGCGGCACTTGCCATCCCCGCATCCCTGCAATACTGATGATTGGAAAAGATGAGGCCACCATTCTCCTCGCCGCCGAAGAGAGCGCCTATTTCAATCATCTTGCGCGCCACTATCGGTGCCCCCACCCGCGTGTACACCACATTTCCTCCCTTTTTCCTCACATACTCCTCCACGCAGCTTGAGGTGGATACCGGCGTGACCACCGTCCCTCCGTGCCTCTCCACCATATATCCCGCAACAATGGCAAGACTCCTGTCCCCGTATACATAGCTTCCTTCCCCATCCACGAAGATGGCCCTGTCCGCATCCCCATCATAGGCGATGCCCAGGTCAGCGCCGATGGCCTTCACCGTCCTCATCAAATCCCGTATGTTGTCCTCCGTGGGCTCTGAATTCCTTCCCGGGAAGGTGCCGTCGGGCTGTGCATTGAGCGTCACCACCTCGGCCATCTGGCTGAGTATGTACGGCATGATCACACACGCTGCCCCGTTGCCGCAGTCCAGCACCACCCGGTATCGTCTCTCTCTTATCCGCTCGACATTCACCTGCGAAAGGATGCCATCCATGTACAGGTCGAGAACCTCAACATCATACAGCGTTCCGATCTCCTTCCAGTCTGCGAGCTGAAACCGCCCGGAGAAGTAGAGTTCCTCGATTTTTTCCTCCTTTTCTCTCGGAAGTTCGGTACCGTCCGCGTCCACCACCTTTATGCCATTGAACTCCGGTGGGTTGTGGGAGGCGGTGATGATGACACCCGCGTCGGCCTCGCTCCGCTTCACATAGTACTGAAGGGCAGGTGAGGGAGCCACCCCCGCATCATATACGTTGCACCCGGTGGATAAAAGACCCGCCGTGACCGCATTTTTGAGCATTCCGCTGGAGGTTCGGGTGTCCGTGGCAAGGGCAATATTCCCCTGTACGTAACTCCCCACGGCCTTTCCGAGCTTTACCGCAAGTTCCACCGTCATGCTCTCGTTTGTCACTCCCCTCACACCATTGGTGCCGAACAGTCGCTGCATATGGGTAAACTGCAGGGTATAAAAAGTGTTTTTGTTGCGTCACCTTTCATCAGATGAGCACAAGAAATACATCATTCATTATTCCATAAGAGGATATATAATATTCACAATGAGGACAGGATGCATTCTCTTCAACTGCTCATTTTTCACTGTGATGTGAGTGGTGTCTCACTTTCCCATTGTCTCATTCAAGCAAGGTGCCGAGCACACCGCTCCTCCCCGATGTCTGCCCCTGCTGTGGAAGGAACG
>QMSU01000004.1 GCA_003650975.1 Thermoplasmata archaeon | reverse complement strand
CTCGTGGTATAAGTAAAAGCCAATTTGTAGGGTCAGTCGCTGCTGTATTGCTTTTATTTTTTATTTTCCTCTTTACAGCGCATAATTCTCAATAAATAGAAATTTTCATACGTATGAAAATTTAAATAGCAATTTATTCATACTGTAATTATGGTGAAAAGAGATTATATTGCAGATATCGAAAAGTCACTCAAGGAAGGAAAAAAGCCAATAGAAGTATTGAATGTTATTTTGGGTTTCCTTAATTTTAAATCAGTAGAGATTAGAATATATAATCTCTTGCTGAAAAAATCACTGACTATAAAGCAACTCGAAGAACATCTGAATCTTTCGGAGCGCACAATACGAAAATATATAAAAAGACTGGATAGTGAAGGTTTTATAACCAAAAAAGTAGAGCAGGATAAGAGACTCAGATATGTTTATAGTGCTGTTCCGATTAGAGAAACGTGGGAAAAAGTAAAAGACAAGATAGAGAGAATATTGATTGACATTACCAAGGTTCTGGAAACGAAGACCTTGTCTTTTTGAGTTTGGATGTGTTATCGCTTGCGTTCCCTTATCGGTGTTAATCTCTTTTATTTCTGTAAAGTAAACAGACATGAGCAACATTTCTAAGGGCAGGGGATTTTTGCTAATGCATTAAAAACTTCACTCCAGTGCCCTTGCGAGTTCTCTGGCCGCTTCCTCTATTTTTCCCTCTCTGTTCTGCACAATTTTCACCGTTGCCCCGGTCAGCACGGCATAGCTCATGGCTGCCATGCGATTCATCATCTGGTGCAGGTGCATCTCCTCAATGCTTTCCGCGTCACGCTTCCGAATGTCCGCATCCTTCTCTCGCCGCGCCGCAATCTCTTCAGGCGATGTTTCCACAAGGATAATTCTCTCCGGACGGAGAATCATGAGCACCTCATGGGGAAGGCCCGGGAGATAGCCATAGGGCGTCTTCACGGTACAGTGGGTGTCTATGATGACATCTTCTTTTTCTGCAATTTTTTCCGCTGCCCTTTTCTGTATGTTCCTCTGTGTTTCCTGGGGAAGTGTTCTCATATCATCTCTTTTCTCTATGCCCTCCTGACGGGCCATCTCAAACATCACATCCCCATAGTTTATGACTTCCATGCGGTGGTGTTTCAGTGCCTCGGAAAGAACCGTTGTCTTTCCTGCTCCCGGTATGCCGGCTATGATTGTCCTCATTCTACTCCCATAAACTTTCTCAGAACAGGATGCATCTCCATGGTCTGTTCCTTGGCGATGTCCTCATATAATCGTATCACGATTCCCACAGTAAGTAACACGCCAGTTCCCGTGGCATTGCCCACAGTACCAATGAGATTTGCAAACAGTGCCAGAAGTCCCACCAGGGCTGCGCTCGTGACGGTGAGCGCGGGGATATACCGCTCCAGCACCTTCTTCACGATTCTCGGATCCCTTCTGAAACCGGGAATCTGCATGCCGGAGCTCTGAATCTGCCGTGCCACCGCTTCTGGCCCCATGTTGGTGGTCTCAATCCAGAATTTGCCGAAGAAGATACAACCGACAATGAAGACAATACCATAAATCAGCAGGCGGAGTGCAAGCTGCCAGGGTTCATGGTCCTGGAGGTATCCACGGTACCGCGGGTCAATCAGGGGAAAGAGCCATGTGTGCAGGCCGTTAGGCCGCTGCAAATACCAGAGCGCTCCCGCTGAAGGCTGCGTTGAGCCGGGCAGATATTTCCCTATCCACCATGCACCTCCGATGCCGGGGATATTGCTTAAACGGGTGTAGAGGAGCAGCCCGAACATGTTCAGGTTTGCCATGAGAGCTGACATCAAAATAACCGGAATGTTGGAAGAATACATGAGGCGGAGTGGATACCGTCCCCTGGCGCCCCTCACCCTTCCGTGGGCCAGCGGCAATTCCACACGTGATGATTCGGCATACACCACAAACAGGAAAATGACAATGGTGCCGAGCACTGCAATGATCGGGTTGGGAGGTGTGATGAATATCTTTTCAAATCCTCCCCCGTTGACCATCTCGCCGATGGAGAGATGCTGGGTGAGATACACCGTTTTCGGGATTGCCCCCGCCGGCGGGTTGTCGACACCGAGGGGCAGATCCTGGTTTGCCGGAAGCCAGCTGAGCATTCCCGTGACTATGGCATTGGAAACGCCTGCGGCGATGAAAAGAGATATGCCTGAACCGATACCCCATTTTGATATGACCTCGTCCATCCAGAATACAATCATGGCGCCGACGAACAGCTGGGCCACAATAATGGCCCGTGCTCCGCCCATCCCTGCCATGTTGATGAGGCCGTCACTTGGTTGCAGATAGCCGAAAACCTGCGGGACCGCTTCAATCAGAATCATGACCACTACGAGTACTTTCTGGAATCCCTGATAGAGTGCCCTGTCCTCCTCGTCCTGCAAATCGAGGTTGATTAATTTGGCGCCCACAAACAGCTGGAGAATGATCGATGCGGTGACAATGGGCCCTATGCCAAGGTGCATGATACTGCCGCTTGCCCCGGCAAAGACCACCCGGAAACCTGAGAACATGTCAATGCTATCAGGAGACAATCCGTATATCAGAATCTGGGTGAGAATGTAGTACAGCACGAGGCAGACACCCGTCCACAGTATTTTTGTTCTGAATGACACATGCCCCTTGGGTTTCTTGATGGCTGGCCATCGTTCCACAATCGGTTTGAAGACATATAACTTGCTTTTCTCCTCTGCCATGTTATCCCGTTATTACCTCTCCTCCCGCAGCCGTAATCTTCTCAACTGCCCTTGGTGTGGCCTCCTTGACCGTCACCTTGAGCGGTTTTTTCACATAACCTGAGCCGAGCAGTTTTTCATAGCCCAGCTCGCCAAGATTGACCTCTCCCTCAAATGAGTTGAGGTCTTCCACATTTATGGTTTTTTTGCTTCGGGTGAGTGCATGACGATGAAAACCGTGGCGTCCCCATTGTGCCTTGAGACTCACTCTCTTGTGTTTTCCTGCCCCCGCACGTCCGGTGCCACCACGTTCTCCCTTGCCCCTTCCGCGCTTCATACCGCCGTGCCCGTCTGTTTTGTGACCCCGCAATTTTTTTGTCTTTTCTTTCATAGCATCCTCCCTATCAGTTCATTTATGTGCTCCCCCCGGTAACCTGCCGAGCCACCCATGGTGTAAGGCTTCTTGACACTCCGGTATCCCTTTCTCGGAGGATGAAGACCGATGCATGGCGGCGCCACAATCTCCTTCAGTGGCAACCCGCTGGAAAGCTGTTGCAGGGCCTCCTCAACATCAGGAACCTTTGCCCTTTCCAGCAGACGCTTCACCGTCTCGTCGTTCACCTCACCCCATGTAACGTAATCCTTCACCTTCTGCAGCATTCCCCGGTAGCTCGGGTTATCTGGAATGAGCGTGCAGCTGTTCACCCTGTGAAGGTTAAGCATATTCAGCGTATCCTTTACCTCCCGCTTTGCATGAATGGTACTCCTCAGTCTCACCACCGCATACATCATGTTCCTACCGCTCCTGAAACAATTTTCAGCTCTTTCTTTGCCTCATCCGGCATCTTGTGAATGGAGGTGTTCCGCAGTGCCTCATACACCGCCTTGGCGTAGTTGATGGTCGTTCTCGTGGATCCCCTGGTGAATCCCCACACGTCCTCTATGCCCGCAAGCCGGAGCACCGTTTTTGCCACGTTGCCCACCGCCAGACCCACGCCGCGGGGGGCCGGTTTGAGCGTGATGCGCACCGAACCGCATTTGCCATCCACTTTGAACGGGAGTGTGTGCGGTGTTCCACATCCACATTCCCACGAGCCGCACCCCCTGTTCACCTCTATGATATTCAGTTTTGCCTTCTCCACACCCTTCCGTATGCTGATGCCGACCTCTCTTCCCTTTGCCTGTCCTATGCCCACAAACCCGTTTTTGTTGCCCACGGCAACAACGATCCGGAATTTGGTTCTTCTGCCAGAGTCCGTCATTCGCTGGACCATGTTGACATCTATGACCTCGTCCTCCAGATCAGGCAAAAGCATGTCAACGATTTCCACCTCTCTCAATGGAAGGCCGCTTTTCAGCGCCTCGCTCATGGAGGTTATCTCGCCCTTCATGACCAGTTCGCCCAGCCGTGTTTTCGGTACCCATTCGTCATTCATACTCTGCCTCTATCTTACTCTTTATCTCATCAACCTTATCCGCAATCCCCTCGGCCATATGTGCCCCATGAATGCGGTCCTCGGACGGTACAATGTCCTCACCATATGGGATATTGACTCCCGCATCGGCAACCCCCTTCAATGCCGCAAAAATGCGCGCACCCCTCTTGGGAGTATATAACCCGATGTCGAGTATCCCCTCCTCAAGGTTATGTTTCAGCGCCCGCTTTCCCGCCAGAAGACCCGTGAGATACGCCGCCGGCGTGTTGGAAAGGGGGTACTCCCATCCATATTTCCTCAGCTCGTTTCCATGTGCAGAAGTGACTATTCTGTCACCCTCCACATCATACAGCGCAAATTGAATCTGAATATTTTTATTTGACCGCCGTACCACAACCCGTGGCTTGCCAGATTTGAGAAGGGCCAGTCGCTTCCGGTAATCGGTCTTTCCCTCCATCCTTCTTCTGAACGGCATCTGTTTATTCATGTTGCTCACCCTTCAGCAGCCCCTCCATTTCGAGATGCAGTTTTACATGGGCCTTGTCCTTGAATTGCCCTCCCTTTGCTCTCCGGTAGTAACGGCGGTAGGTCGACGTGTCAATGAGTCCGGTGTCTCTCATCTCGCGCAGGTATGCCCTGATGGGCCGTATTTTCTGAATCCATGCCCTCTTTTTCGGAAGTCGTGCCGTTGCCCTTCCCTTCCGTGAGCCATGCCCGCTGCGCCGTCCCTTTGCACGCTGCATCATCCTTTTTCGAATCCTTCCGCGGGAATTGCCCTTCACCTTTTTCGCCCTGATAATTCCCTGTTTGACGAGATTGTTCACGTCCCTTCTGGTGACTGCCTTTGCAATTTCCTCCATGTTATCCGGGTCAAGCCACACGCGGTTTTCGCCGCATTTGAGCACTTCTGCAGCGAGCCTGCGTTGATTTTTCAGATCCATCATATCCTCCTGTTCAGGACTCTAATGCCCATCTCATCCGCCCTTTCGATGATGGCCATCCTCTTTTTTTTGCCAACCGTGCGGGCTATTCGTATGGCACAGGTGCCCGCATCAACGGTTTCGAGATCTTCAATTCGGTGAATGCGCTTTTCCACAAATCCTGATGGGTGCAAACCCCTCACTTTTTTGGGAGAGCCATAACCGATTCTCACCACCGGTGTGCGATACCGTTTATGCCGTCGCTGTTTCGAGTGTCTTCCGCGGGGCCTTCTCCATTTGTCGTCCAGTCGTTTAAACTGCCACAACTGCTGTCTCACGAAACGTGGCTTTTTCTTCCTTTCCTGAATGAGTTGCCTGGTCTCTTCGTCCACCTGTGCCTTTATTTTTGGTGGCCGTGGCGTTTCGACTATCTTGACCTCTTCTTCCTCTTCTCCCATTATCATGCACCCTTGCTTACTATATAAATCCCATCCTGAAACACGCGTATGTCCCGGTTTTTGACGCGTGTTGCATGCTCGATGTTTGCTGCGGTTTGCCCTACCTCTTCCCTGTTGATTCCCTCCACGGTGACCGTATCCCCCTTCACGTTCACCTTCACATCACCGTAAAGTTTTGCCTTCCGTGGATGTTTTTCACCGAGGAAATTTTCTATCACGAGCTCGTTTCCCTTTACGCTCACCTTCATGGGGAAGTGAGAATACACAACCTTCATCTGATACACAAAACCATCGGTAACTCCCTTAATCATATTGGCGATATGGGATGCAAAGGTGCCCACAAGGGCCTGTTCCTTGCCTCTGGCAAATTCGGATTTGATGACCACGGTGCGATCCGTTTTTTCGATAACAATTTTCGGGTGCTCCAGCCTTCGTTCGAGTTTTCCCTTTGGCCCTTCCACAGTGATCACACCCTCCTGAATAGTCACCGTAACGCCATCTGGTATTTCAACCTCTTTTATAACAATGGGCACCATGTTATCCACCTAGTACACATACGCAAGCAACCTGCCGCCTATCCCGGCCTTCTTTGCCTCATACTGCGACAGCACTCCCTGATTTGTGCTCACAAGAAGTATGCCAAAATCCTCAGCAGGAAGATGGCGCGCTTCCCATTTTTCAAAATCTCCTCGTTTGATTGCATGTCGTGGTTTTATTACCCGGCAGTCATTAATATTTCCCTTGAGTTTTACCTTAAATTTGCCTCCTTTCCCATCATAAATCCATTCAAACGCCTCCACATAGCCATGCTCCTGCATCACCTTCAGTACCCTGCCGATGAGTTTTGACGCTGGTTTGACAATGACCTCCCGCTGTCCAACCCTCTCTGCATTCTTTATTGCTGTAAGAGCATCTGCTAGTGGATCGTTCAACATTCTACCCCAAATATCACTTTTATTCTTAAAGCTTTCGCCTGATTCAGCGGTGGCGTGCCATCGGGATGCGTGCGAGGTAAATGAAAGAATCTGGTGTGCGATGTCATCCACAGTACATCTTCTGGTGCCCTGTAGAACGGGGCAATGGTGGTACCGCTACACCGCTTGTGAAAGATGGTTCAAAACGCATAAAGAGAGCATAATGTCGCCATTTCATCGACATTGTGGAAACATAAATTATATATTCTCACACGAATATCAGCAGATAATATGGGAAATGACGATGGTGCCGAATGCAGGAAAAGGTATGAGCTCTTCCGCCATCATGCATGGGCGGGGCTTGGTATTCTTTCGGTTTTTCTGGCACTGCAGTATTTTATATCCCTTCCCTCATGGATTTCGGCAACGGTGGTATGCGTACTGAGCGCCTATATTCTCATATCACTGATGGGCACCTACCGTTACAGGAAGGGACTGCTGGCACAGGAAATGCCAGCGCCATCATCTGTTGAATCAGAAAAAATCGCTGTGGAAAAAGCACGCCTGAAATTGGAGAAAAAGAGGATAAAAGCTGAAGCCAAATTGAAAAAGAAACTGCAAAAGTAATCACTCTGTGTCTTTTGCAAGCTCCCTGAAGAGGTCGTCAACACTGTTGAAATTTGTTATGCCAACCTCCCAGCTCAAAAGACCATACACTTTCTTGCCATATTCCAGTGCAAAGGCTATTTCTGAAAGTGTGCCATGATGCCCGTCAATAGCGATTACCACATCCCCATTCAGCACCACCATCACGTTTCTCGCATACCCCATCCCGGTCACCAGCACGTAATCAAGATACTCATTGCCTTCCTCTCTCGAATCGCTCGGAAGAATGCCTATGGTGGTACCGTTTCTTTCCTTTGCCCCTCTGCATGCTGCCTCCATGACACCGCCCCTGCCGCCGGTGACCAGCACCGCTCCCATGTCGGCGATTCTTCTCCCCACTTCCCTGGCCATTTCATATATCTCGTCACTGCAGCTCTCCCCGCCAACTACGCTTACGTACATGTGTTCTTATTGCGGTGGCATTAAAAGCGTTTTTGATGTGCTGGTCACCCCTCGCCGTGCCAGACGCTGCCGGAGGTCACCTTGGCGAACAATCCCATGCCCCGTGTCACCGCAAAGTCATAGGGCGAACCCGGTGGGGTGATGCCCACGAGGAACACGGTGTAGCTTCCGGATGCTGCATCGTACATGGCGAGCATGGTGCAGTTGGTGATGTTTCCTGAAAGAGATGAGGCAGTGGTGGCTGTCCCAGCCGATGGTGTTCCATCCCGTATAGAGTGTGACATTCACCGTGGAAAGCAACTGAATATCAACAATGTTTCATGTTCCACTGGGGTGTGAATCATGTTTCCCTTTACGCCCCACCAGCTGTAAATGTTTCCCACCCTTCATAAGAAAGAGGATAATCTGCCCTTGGTCGAACTTTGCATGCAATTGCCACGGCAACCGAATTTCGAGGGAGGTGACACCGTTAGATAAGAAAAGCAGAGATGGTACCCGTGCCCATCTGAATAATAGAACGAAATGATAGGTGGGTACCCATCATATACTGGAACTGCCTTCCTTACCATTCTTCATAAGGGCATGCAAGAATAACATAGAGGGTGATTCACTTGACAGTCTCCATTGCCATATGGAAAGATTCATTAAGTGCACAGTACCGAGTAATCAATGGCGCATTCAAACTCTTCATTTTTTTGCGATTATGCGCGCTGCAAAAAGTATTGCGATGCCCGCAATGATGAGTGCCGCTGCGATAAGTGCATACAATGTGACGAAGTCACCAGTTTGTTTCTCCACAAAAAGAGAATCATCAGCGGAAAAGCCGATGCGTGCCTCACAGCAGTACTCCTGCCATTTTATGGTTAAATTATGAACTCCTTCCGGTATGAATACCTGAAAATATTCCTGATTTTCTGATGAAAATATCTCTTCCCCATCTATATACACCACCGCAAAATCATCCACATCATATAATCTGAATTCATATGTTTTTCCTCTTGAATAAATCTCGGTGGTGGCGATAAAACCGATGTAGTTCTTTGTCATGTTGTACACCATGCCGTACTCCCAGTCACGGTGAAAACTTCCCGCTGTCCAGTTTTCCTCCCCCACTAATTCTCCAAATGCATAGGTGTCCTTATCAACAGTGTACCATTTCACCTGCCAGTGATTGTCATTGCCGGCAGCACCCGCATTCCCCGTGAGAATGATGAAAAGAACGAGTGCAATTGCAGGACTCCTCATGGTAAAAAGTGTGTTCTCACTATATAAAGGTTGATGAGTACGCCGCAAAGATGAGTACAGTTATATGCTCTTCTCTTGAAAGGATGCGGTATGCCAATAGAAACATGCCCCTCATTTTTCTCAGGATAGTTCGCACACAAACAGAAAGTTTTATATACCCGTGCAATCCCTCCCCTGCTTTATATACTTCTGGAACATTTATTATCTGATAACAGGGCACAAGTGTCATCACCGGCATGTCAATACAGCGCCCTTCGGTGGGCACATGCGGTGAGAACACTTCAGTGACACTCAAAAAGGAGGGACACTCTTTTTTGCTTACCCTCCCTCTCCCTCCTTTTTCCCTCCCCCTATGGCATATACTTATATATTTTTGCTCATTTATCCTCATGGTTTCACTCAACATCTTCCAGCAGGTTTTCGTGGTATTCTTTGCGGTACTGTACGGATTCATGTTCCTGCGACTTGAGGCACTTCAACCATTTCCCTTTGCCACGCTGAGAAAACTCACCTATGGCGAAATCACCATGAGAGACGTCACACTCACCGTTCCTCAGATGAAAAAATGCAAACAGTGCAGAATGGTGCTATCATTCCTCACTCTCATACTGCTCCCATTTGCGTATTTTCTTTTCGCTCTGGATTTTCTGTCACGGTACGATTCCTCATTTGTGCAATCCTTTGTCAACCCTTCAGAGGTGTACTGGACGATAGGATTTGCCTCCATCTTCTTCTCACTGAGCATATTTGCCTTTCATCAGATATATCTTGTGTTTGCACATGTGCTGCAAAAACATGCGTTCTGCGACCTGGCGCAGGAGGAACACGCCGAATATTTTTCGCGGGATGTTATGATGAATGCAGTCGCTGCAATTTTCTATTTCATCCTTCCCTGGATACTCATTTTCATTTTCGAGATGGCAGCACACTGACCGGCACCTCTTTTGCTATTCTTCTGATGCCTCGCGAGAATGAAGTGAGCCACCCCCGACGAGGCGTGTCTTACAACCGGGGAGGCGATTGAAAAACTACTGTGGAGGTAGCTCACGGTACAGTAATTGGCGCATGCCTTATATGGTTTGCTGTTGCGTATTTTTCTCTTAGCCCGGGACAAAAAGAATGAAACGGAGGCATGGACAACACGTGTATCACTCATCTTTTTTATGAAAAACCATCGGATACACGGGGATGGTGGAAGTGGAATGAATTCGGGTGGAGGAGATGGCACACGGTGAAAATCATGGTAAACTTTTATTAACTCAGCGGTTATTATATTCTGGATGAATTTCAAAGGCAGGGATGTAATAAGTATAAAGGACTTTTCGAAAGAAGAAATTTTGCACGTGCTGGATGTGGCAGAGAAAATGCTCCCCATTGCAGAGGGAAGAAAGAAAAGTGAGATGCTCCGGGGCTCCATCATGTCATCACTCTTTTTCGAGCCATCCACCCGCACACGGCTTTCATTTGAAGCAGCCATGAAACGGCTGGGCGGCGATGTCATAGGGTTTGCCCGCCCCGGCACCACAAGCATCCAGAAAGGGGAGACCATGGCCGATACCATCCGGACCGCCGAGAGTTACTGCGATGTCATCGTGATGCGGCACCCTCACGAGGGTTCTGCTCGCATGGCCGCAGAATTTGCAACGGTTCCCATCATCAACGGTGGCGACGGTGCGGGCCATCACCCGACGCAGTGTCTGCTTGATCTGTTCACCATACAGCGGGAGAAGGGGAGCATCGAGGGAAACAGGGTTGCACTGCTCGGTGATTTAAAATACGGCAGGACCGTGCATTCGTTATCCTATGCGCTTTCACTGTTCGGTGTTGACATGGTTTTTATTGCACCTCCCGAGCTCCAGATGCCCCACGAGGTGGTGGAGGAGTGCGAGGAGCTGGGGGCACACATTTCAACCGCCACCACGCTGGAAGGGCTGGAAGACATTGATGTACTGTACGTGACACGCATCCAGAAAGAACGATTTCCGGACCCTGAGGAGTACAATAGGGTGGCAGGCATTTATCGGATAGATGCACACACGCTCAGTGAGGCAAAGGAGGGCATGATAGTCATGCACCCGCTTCCCAGGGTGAATGAAATTTCTCCGGATGTAGACCGCACACCACATGCCGCATATTTCCGGCAGGCATTCAATGGGGTTCCCGTTCGAATGGCACTTCTCTCTCTTGTGCTGGGGGCGACAGCATGAAGGAACTGAAAATACAGCCGATAAAGGACGGTACGGTCATCGATCACATCACACCCGGCAAGGCACTTACGGTACTCAAAATTCTGGGAACCACCGGTGAGGAGGGGGATTCGGTTATCAGCGTGGCCATCAATGTTTCCGGAAAATCGGGGAAGAAGGACATTGTAAAAATAGAGAACAGGGAACTCGACCCGAAGGAGGTGGATAAAATCGCCCTTGTTGCCCCGAACGCAACAATAAACATCATCAGAAACTACGAGGTTGCAGAAAAACACCGCGTCTCCGTACCTGATGAAATCATAGGTATCGTGGAGTGCTCCAACCCGAACTGCATCTCGAATACCAATGAGCCGGTTGAAACCAAGTTCATTGTCAAGAGCCGCCACCCGCTGAGAATCAGATGCTACTACTGTGAGAGGGAACCGGAGGATATCCCCTCACATATACGGTGAGCTGTACCAGCGCCTTCTGAAGATGGTGTATACCGTATACAGACGGAGCTACCGTGAATGCTTTCCCTTTCTTCATCTACCATTCATATTTTGCTGTCCATGATATGGGTATAAAATGAGGAGTGTATGGAACCTTTCGATAGTGTACTTCTCCTGACTGCAATGCGTGAGGGTGAGGCACATCACCGTCCATGAATACCTTTTAATGGTGTCTGTATATACCCACCAATGGAAAAACGCAGCATTGTACTCTATGCCGTGACAGCATCAGCCCTCTGGGGAACATCGTTTCCCATCACCAAGATTGCCCTTGAGGGGGCATCTCCCGTGCTTCTGGCATTCCTTCGATACCTTCTCACGAGCATCCTTTTTCTCTCCCTCTCGCTTTTTTACAAAAATTTTTATCACATAAAAATCAAAAACTTCGTCCTTCTCGGCATCATCAGTGTAACAGCGCCCACCATTCTCCAGAACATTGGTCTCCAGTACACCTCCGCATACATCACCGGGTTCTTGCAGAGTACGGGCCCCATATACACGGTTATTCTGGCCTATTTCTTCCTGCAGGAAACCATCACCCGATACAAGGTGCTGGGCATCCTGCTTGCACTGGGCGGAACCTATTTCATCACCAGCCCCCAGAGCGGGGGGGACCTCTTCGGCAACCTTCTGGTGCTCTCGTCCGCCATATGTTATTCCCTCGGCGGCATTGTGGCAAAAAGAACACTCAACCTTGGATACACACCGGTTCAGATAGTGGCCTTTTCATCCATATTTGGCACTCTGTTTCTTTTCCCAGCCGCCCTTTTCGAGCATGGAACGATGGCTGCGGAAAGCGCCCCCTACATCCTGTTTCTTGCGATATTCACCACCTTTATCTCCTATACACTCTGGTACTCCGCCATGGAAAGAATGGAGCTTTCAAAACTTTCCTTTTTTGTATTTCTGATACCCATCTTTTCCATTTTTTTCTCTGCCGTGCTTCTGCAGGAGGAGATGAAGGCACTCACGCTTGCGGCGGGGTTTGTGGCAGTATGTGGTGTGGCCATTGCGCAGAGAAAGTGAATGTGTCTGAAGGGCAGGAACCACGGTATCGAAAAGATATCATACCGGAGCACACACATCTTCCATATGAATGATGCCGGATCGATCATGATGATTCAGAGGGCGTTCCCACTTTTAGTGGCCTGGCCGCAATGCATGTCCATCCCCTTATACCATCTTCATCCATGTGATTATCTCACCCTTTGTCCTCACCTGTTATCCCTTATTACCATACGGTGATTTTCCGGCGGAAGGCATAGAAATTTAAGCTCACTTTGCATATATGGTTATGATGCAGGCCAAACTCATTAATGATATCACTGACCTTTCGTGGCTCTCACGGGCATTCGACACCGAGGTGAAACGGAGGGTTTTCAACGAAGTGTCGAGCGACTGGGTGACTCTGGAACAGATTGAGGAACAGTTCGGAGAGGAGGGCAAAAACGCCCTCATCTTTTTCGAGAAGGTGAGAATGGTTGAGACGCGATGGGCGATGTCGGAAGAAGGCAGGGCAAAAAAGGAATATCACGCATTTTATACGGCATTTCATATCAACGTGATGACATCCATAGACATGATACGGGATGTGTTTTCAGTCATCCTTGTGGGAGATGAGGAGTTTAAAGAACTGGAGCAGAAAATTTACGAGTTTGTGAAGGAGGGGGGAGAATTGAGTAGGGAGGTAGAGAGAGAATTCAACCTCACTCCGGTCCAGATGCGATGCATCGTCAAGCGCTCTGACAAACTGGAATACCGGGGCATGAAAATAGAGCATTTTGAAGAAAATTAAATGTAGTACTTATTGCATTACCCTCCATATACAATGAAGATAACGGTACTCGGTGGCGGAAGAGAAGTGGGCAGACTCGGCCTTTTCACTGAGTTTGAGCGTGGCACAGTGCTGATTGATTACGGCATCACGCCCAGCAATCCCCCGGAATACCCTCTTAAATCTCCGCCGGTGAGCAATGCAATCCTCACGCATGCCCATCTGGATCACTCTGGCATGTTTCCCTGGCTGTGCAGTCGCTACCATACCAGGGTTTTTTCCACTCCGGTGACCGCAGAGATAGCGGAACTGCTGTACCGGGACAGTCTGAAAATTGCAGATTCCAGAGGACATCCCTTCCCCTACGGAGAACCCGAGATTCAGCTGGCAATGAATAAATTTGCATACGTGGGGGAAGATGAGGAAATGGAGATAGGAGAGCTGCCGGTACATTTCCATTCTGCAGGCCATATTCCCGGCTCTCTCATGGCCGAGTTTGTGGACGAATCCGCGGTATGCGCCTTTGACATCAACACCACCGACACGCATCTCATCAGAGGGGTTAGGCCGGTGAAGTGTGATACACTCCTGGTTGAGTGTACCTATGCCGGTGTGGAGCATCCGGAGCGAAGGGAACTCGAAAGGCAATTTCTTGATGAGGTGGACGATATTGTGAAACGGGGGGGAAAGGTGATTGTCCCCGCCTTTGCCGTGGGCAGAACGCAGGAACTTGCACTGATTCTTCACGAGAGCGGACATGAAGTGTGGCTTGACGGGATGGGGCATAAAATCACGGAAATCATGCTCAAATATCCCCAGTACCTTCGCTATCCAGAAAAACTTTCCCGCATGTTCAGGGAGGTCAACGTGGTGTATTCCAATCGGGGAAAAAAGCTTGCCCTGGATGCAGGCATCATTGTCACCACCAGTGGCATGATGAATGGTGGCCCCGTGCTCTGGTACGTCAACAAAATCAAACACGATCCCCACTCGGCGGTTATCATCACCGGCTATCAGGTGGAGGGCACCAACGGGAGAATGCTCCTCGAAAACAGAGAAATTGACCTGTATGGCCTGAAAACAGAGGTGGACTGCCAGGTAAAGTTTTATGATTTTTCGGCGCACGCCGGCCACAGCGAACTGGTGCAGTTCATCCGGGCATGCTCACCTGAAAACGTTGTCATAGTCCATTCAGATAATCCAGAGGCAATGGCAGAGGAACTGCATTCTGCCAATGTATATATCCCCAGCAATGGCGATACCATCACCATATAAATAAAAAGAAAGGGAAAAGGTGTTTCAACCGATCAGGTCTATGCCGTTTTTCTGCCCATTCTCCCATCGAGGAAGCACCACGCCACCCTCGTCCTTGGGAGAAAGAATGTAGGGTGAAGAAACGCCGGTCATTATGGCCATAATTCTGCACCGCCCATTGTAGTTCTCATCCACCCGTGAGCCGAGAATCACATTGGCATAGGGGTCAAGCTCCTCCGTCACGTATTCTGCGACCTTCTCCGCAAATTCCAGAGACATATCGGGTCCTCCGGTGATGTGAATGAGACATCCCTTGGCACCCTTGTAGTCAACCTCCAGCAATGGATGATGCATTGCCTCATTGGCCATGGCCTCCGGTCCATCGCGGGTGGCTCCTTCTCCCCACAGCATGGCCGCCACATCGCCTCCGGTGACGATTGTCTTGACATCTGCGTAATCTAGGTTTATCAGCGAGGGCTCGACGATTGTTTCTGCTATGCCCTTGACGGTCTCCGCTATCAGCTGATCCATGACCGAAAATGCCTTGTTCACGGGAAGGTGTGGCACAAAATCGAGCAGCTTGTTGTTATCCAGTATTACCACGGAATCACACTCCTTTCGCAGTGCATCCAGCCCCTGTTCTGCCCTGAGCATTCTCCCACGTTCCACCCTGAAGGGTATGGAGACCATGCCCACCACGATGGCTCCGCGCCGTTTCGCAATCTTTGCAATCATAGGTGATGCGCCTGTGCCCGTGCCGCCCCCCATACCGGCGGTGATGAACACGAGGTCAGGTTCACCGATGATTTCCTCGAGCTCGTCCCGTGATTCTTCGGCACATCGTTTTGCAACATCAGGGTAGCCTCCTGCGCCAAGTCCGCGTGTAATGTTTTTGCCGATGAGTAATTTTTTGTTCGCCTTTGCCATATCCAGCGCCTGCTTGTCGGTGTTGATGGCTATTGTTTCCGCACCGTTAATGCCGATCTCGTGGAGGCGCGTTACCGTATTACCTCCCGCTCCTCCGGCGCCGATTACCAGAATTTTTGCGACGCCGAATTCCTTAAAGTCCACCTGCCTGTCGTTTCCATATTTCAGAGCATTTTCAATTATGCTTTTCATATTTTCTCCTCCTGAGCTGGTAGCAATAGCATCCCATCCCCTCCGAAAGACTATTACTACCTTATTTACCTATGTCTTCAAACACTTTTGAGAGTTCGTGCAGTTCCTGAAGTTTTTTCCATGATTCTGCCTTTTCAGCATACACAGTGGCCAGTTGTTCGAGGTAATCTCTGAGTGCCCGTCGCAGTGCCTCCGAACGCGAGCCGAATTCTCCCATGGCAATAAACATGTCTACCTTGTCAATGAGCTGCTTTGGCAACCGTATCGTGATTTTTTGCGTGTTCATTTTCCAACCTCGCGGACAAATGTCATTCTCCGTACATCCTTGTGACCTACTCGTGACCTCGTTTGTCCAGCATTGTACCCCATTTGTCCGACAACCATAATATAAACGGGGTTTATATAGTTTTCTGATTTTTTCAAAAATGTAATGGAAGATAACGGGAGTAAAATACATCCTGTTTAAATACTTTTTCAAAT
>QMSU01000003.1 GCA_003650975.1 Thermoplasmata archaeon | reverse complement strand
GGCGGCAAGGCAGCCGGTGATTCTGATTGCCAATGACTACTACGCGCTCGTAAAGGGAAACGGTGCGGAGCTGAAGACACTCTGCCAGTCGATACCGTTCAAGAAAGTTGCAGCGCATGACATAGCAAAACTGCTGAGAACCATTGCACGCCTTGAGGGCATCGGAGGTGATCTCACCGTGATAGACATTATAGCGGGAATGTGCGACGGCGACGTGCGGAGTGCCATAAACGACCTGCAGTCAATTTCCCATGAGAAACGACTGGACAAAACCATGCTTTCCCGCATCGGGTATCGGGATCGGGTACAGGAGATTTTCAGCGGTGTGAGAAGCATACTGAAGGCCCGTAACATGCGAATCGCAATAAAGGAGGCCAGACAGCTGGATGAATCGCCCGAAACTCTGATACTGTGGATTGACGAGAATGTGCCGCTTGAATACCAGAACAGTGATGACCGAAAGAGAGCCTATGAGTTTCTTTCCCGGGCTTCTGTCTTTCTGGGGAGAACCTGGCGCCGCCAGTATTACGGACTGTGGCGGTATGCCCATGAGTTGATGACCGGTGGTGTGGCGGTGGCAAAAATGCATGAGTACCGGGGTTTCACCCAGTACAATTTCCCCCGGTGGCTCAGGAAGATGTCAGCGAGTAAATATCAGCGGTACATGCAAATGCAGATTGCGCAGAAGATGGGCTCGCATATGCACTGCTCGGGAAAAAAGGCGTTTGCCATGCTGCCATGGATGAAGAAACTGTTCAAAAACGAGGACTTTGCAGCGAGGATGGCCGCCTCAATGGAGCTGAGCGAAAACGAGCTTTCCCTTCTGGTTGACGAGAGAGCGAAGGATATTTATCGGGAAGGAATGGAACTGAAAAAGAGAGATAAGCAATCAGTGCTGTTCGATTTCAAATGACAAAAAGCTTTAACACTGTTTTTTATTGCTACACATGCAGCGCATGTCCAGAGAGGAAGCCAAAAAAAGGATAGAGCACCTCCGTAGCGAGATACGACGGCACAATTACCTCTATTATGTACTGAACAAGCCGGAGATATCAGATGCAGAATATGACCGATTGATGGAAGAACTGCGCCATCTCGAAGAGATGTTCCCCGACCTTATCACCCCTGATTCACCCACACAGCGGGTGGGCGCCCCGCCGGCAAAGGAATTCAAAAAGGTGCGGCACGTACGACCCATGCTGAGTCTCGACACCGCAAAGCGGGAGGAGGTGATTGCCTTTGACAGACGGGTGAAAAAGGAGCTTGGTGTGGATAGCGTTGACTATGTGGTGGAACCCAAACTGGACGGGTTGAGTGTGGAACTGGTATATGAAAATGGCAGGTATGTGCGGGGGGCCACACGGGGAGACGGTGTGGAAGGAGAAGACATAACCGAGAACATACGCACCATAAAGGCCGTTCCTCTCGTGCTGAGACATGGCAGGGAAGTGCCCGACATGCTGGTGGTGCGGGGGGAGGTGATAATGAATATCAGGGATTTTGAAGAATTCAACAAGGAATTGCTGGAGCGGGGGGAGGAGCCTCTGGCAAATCCGCGGAATGCCGCTGCGGGGGCGTTGCGGCGGCTTGATCCGAAAGAGACGGCGGAGCGGCCGCTGGACATCTTCTTTTATGAAATCATGCACCATGAGGGAGAACATCCGGCGCCCGAGACCCAGTGGGAAGCACTGCATGCATTGAAAGAGTGGGGGTTGAAGATAAATCCCCATGCAAAGCACTGCAAAACCATTGACTGCACGCTTGCGTATCATGATGAAATGGAATCCATAAGGGACCGGCTGGAGTATGAGATAGATGGCATTGTCATAAAGGTGAACCGGTTTGAGTATCAGCGCAGACTGGGGGAAAAAACACGCTCCCCCCGGTGGGCTGTGGCCTACAAATTCCCCCCGCGTGAGAGTGAAACCCAGATCATGGACATCGGGGTGCAGGTGGGAAGGACCGGTGTACTCACCCCTGTGGCCCTTCTGAAGCCGGTGGATGTGAAGGGGGTGACCGTTTCGAGGGCAACGTTGCACAATGCAGATTACATAAAGGAAAAGGACATCCGCATAGGCGACTGGGTGAAGGTGGCGCGAGCCGGAGATGTCATTCCCGAGGTTATGGAAGTGATCAGGGAAAGGAGAACCGGAAAGGAGCGTACATTCACCATGCCCGACCGCTGTCCTTCGTGTGGCAGCCAGGTGGTGCGGGAGGGGGCCTACTTTCGATGTACCAGCGGACTCTCATGCCCTGCCCAGCTCAAAAGAAGCATAGAGCATTTCATTTCAAAGAATGCCATGGATATTCAGGGCGGCAGAAAGACCGTTGAGCTGCTCGTGGAGAGGGGATTGATACGGCGGATAAGCGACCTTTACCGGCTGAAAAAGCAGGATTTGCTCGACCTTCCCAGATTTGCTGAAAAATCCGCCGAAAATTTACTTTCTGCAATAGCGCAGAGCAGACACCGCGGACTTGCCCGCCTCATTTACGCGCTGGGGATACCCAATGTGGGAGAATACACAGCGCACCTGCTCGCATCCCGCTTCAAAACAATGGATGCGTTGATGAAGGCAACAAAGGAGGAACTGATGGCGATACCGGAAATAGGCCCTGAAACTGCCGAGAGCATTGTCAACTTTTTTGCCGAGAAACGCAATAGAGAAGAGATTGAAGAGTTGAGAAAACTCGGCGTGGAAATGACCCATGAAGAGGAAGGGGACCGGCTCAAGGGAAAGGTGTTCGTATTCACCGGTTCACTGGAGCACTTCTCACGGGATGAAGCAAAGGAGGCTGTGGAGAGAGAAGGAGGGACGGTGAGCAACAGCGTGGGTAAAAATGTGGACTATGTGGTGGTGGGAGAAAAACCCGGCAGTAAATACAAAAGGGCGCAGGAACTGGGTGTGAAGATGATAAATGAACAGGAGTTTCTGAAACTGCTCGGCAGAAAACCTCCTTCACATGGAGTGAAACGTCTGAGTGAATTTATTCCATGAGATGAGGCACTGTCAGAATAGGAGAAGTGAGGGGGATGGACATGTTCATCCAATTTGAATGGTAAAAGAGATTATCAGTTGTTCGTACCATGGCAAGAGCTGCTTTCCTCACCATCTTTTATGAGAGAGAGTGGATAATGTGACACCTTCCTGAAAAGAAACAGTAAATCTTTTATAGTAAAGTTTATTTTACGTCTGTAAAAAAAATTTAATAGGTGAGTAAATGAGAAAGGTATTGATAAACATGTGTGTAGTGGCGGTGTTGGTAACAACAGTAACGGTGGTTGAGAAGTGTGTAGCTGTGGATTATGTAACGCTCGATCCTCCCTTCTGGGAAGGCGACGTGTCGTTGGTAAAAAATACAACCTTTGAAGTGATAGCTGACAATAGTGGGAATACATATATCATAAGCAGCACTACAGCTTTAGGTGCGCTCGATGCAGCATCAAGACAAGGTGGTTTTGATTACTCTGTGAATGATGAATGGTATGCCCAGTTTGGCTCTCTACTTATAGATTCAATAGCGGGAACAGAAAATCAGGGGATGGATGGATGGCAATATTGGGTGAATTATCCAGATGACCCATTACCGTGGGTGGGGGCAGACAATTATGAGCTTGAAAACGGTGATACCGTTGATTTTTTCTATGGCGGTTATGGCATAACACCGGATACATCCTCAAAGCTGATACGAATACATGTGAATCTTGTAGAAGATAATGTTCCACCAGAGGTTGAGATCGTCAAACCATCCAAAGGAGGCGTATATATTTTTGATAGAGAAATCGTCATAATGCCCGGTAACGCCGCTTTTGTTTTAGGGGCAATAACGGTTGAAGTGAATGTGATGGATACATTAAGCGGTGTGGAAAAAGTTGTGTTTTATGTTGATGACGTATTGAAAGAAGAGATAACAGAGGGAACATACACATGGCTATGGGATGAACCAGTAATCGGGATGCACGAACTCAAAGTGATCGCCTACGATGAGCTAGAGAATCTGGGGGATGCAGAAAGGATTATATGGATATTTTCTTTATAGGATAAATGATGCGCAAGAATATGAAACAGGTGGGCATGGCAGGTCTTTTGATAAGTGTGGGAGTGCTGGGAAGGATCTACCTCAGGCCATTACTTCCCAATCTACCGCACATGACCATTACCATTAATGGAGTGACCCAGCCCGTCTTTATAGCCGATATGTTTTTCATTGTTGCTATTGTTTCTCTACTGAGCGGCATACTGCTGAAAGGGTATTATACAATTATTATACCAGTAATGGTTATGTTAATAACAGATGTCTTTTACGGAAATGGTTACATATTTCTCTTTACTTGGTCTGGTTTTGCATTCATCAGCCTAATAGCACATGCATCCAGCAAAAAACTGGTATTTAACGGTGCATCGGCTCTGAAAGTCATGGGAATCGGGATAGGAGGTGTCCTGTTATATGATGCATGGACAAACTTCGGATGGTGGATTGGTCCCTATTACCCACACACCGTGGATGGGTTGGCACTATGCTATACTCTCGCAATACCGTTTACTGTATGGCATGTACTCTCAACCGGGCTCGTACTGATGGTGATTGCACCGGTTGTATTGTATTTTAAAGATGCCACCATGCAATTAAGTTCCAAGCAACCATTGGAAAAGTATATGCCGTTGGCTGCCTCCTTATTGTTAGCAGCTGCAAGCCTTTTGATGGCACTATAATGAATGAGTGGCGGGCCGGCGTGGCATTTGTAAGGGGCATCAACATGTACGGTAATTTGCGCATTACAAAGGAGGAGATGATTGCCGCCTGTAAACAGATAGAGAATGAGTGCATCAGAATCCTGGGAAGTGTGAAAACGGATAACATTCTTTTCGAAAAAAGGGGCATTCATTATGCTGCTGTCGGCTCAAAACTGGAAAAGGTGCTTACGTCCCATTTTGGGAGGAAAATTTTTGTGACAGTGAGAAGCGCCGGTACACTCGCAATGCTGCTACATGCCCTTCCAGGCAGATAATCAATAAAACTTAATAACACATTAGAGATGCAAAACATATGATTATAGATCCGTGGAGCTCACAGAAATATGAGTACGAGAAACTCTTTGAGACCTTCGGGATAGAAAGATTTGATGAGAACATATGGAAGAATCTGCCAAATCCTCCCTTTTTCTTCAGAAGAAATATTGTATTCGGTCACCGTGATTTCCAGAGAGTATCTCATGCCATAGGGAAAAATGCCCCTTGGGCCATTCTCACCGGGCTCATGCCCTCCGGGAAAATGCATCTGGGGCATAAAATTGTCATTGATCAGGTGATATACTACCAGAGTATTGGCGCCGATATCACCATTGCGGTTGCGGATATTGAATCCTATGCCACGCGGGGATATTCCCTGAAAGAAGCGAAAAAAATTGCCATTGAGGAATACATTTTAAACTACATTGCCCTCGGGCTGAAGCCGTGCCGCATCTATTTTCAATCAAAAAACGAGATGGTAAAAGATCTGGGCTATCTTCTTGCAAAAAAGGCCAATATGTCGCAGGTGAATGCCATCTACGGCTTTACCGGCTCCACCAACATGGCCCACGTGTTCGCCCCATTCATTCAGACGGGGGATATACTCCACGTGCAGATGGAGAAGTACGGTGGCACACGACCCACACTTGTGCCCGTGGGTGCCGACCAGGACCCCCACATACGGTTCTGCCGTGACATGGCGGATGCCCATCGCCTCTACAGCATCATTCCCAAGGAGGGGAAGGTGGGAGTTTTCATTAAAAACGATGAACAGGTGAGTGAGCTGCTGGATGCCGCAGAGGCAGTGGTCCAGAAGATGGGGAAGGTGCTGGAAAGAAAGGATGACTATAAGGCGCTCTATATCCAAGTGGACGATCTGTTCGAACTTGACCAGAAGCTCGCGCGTATCGAGCGAGAATATGATGGCTACGGCTTTGTGGCACCCTCGTCAACCTACCACCGGTTCATCTCCGGGCTGGATGGGAACAAAATGTCCAGCAGCAGACCCCAGCACGCACTGTTCCTCACCGATCCCCCGGAAGATGTGAAGAAAAAGCTCTGGGCAGCAAAGACGGGCGGCGCCCAATCTGCCGAGGAGCAGAAAAAAAACGGCGGAAAACCTGAGCAATGCATGATTTACGAGCTATTTACATACGGCCTCATGGAAGATGACAATGGGCTGAAGGAGATATATCGACAGTGCCGGGAGGGCGAACTGCTCTGCGGGCACTGCAAAAAAAGAGCGTATCAGTTGCTTGAGGAATTTCTGAATACACTCAAAGAAAAAAGAGAGCAGGCAAAGGATGAATTAAAGGAGTATGTGGGGTAAGTTCAGCAAAACGTCACATCTTCTCGAATTCGAGGTCAAGGACACCGTTTCTGAACGTCTTTCTGTATTTCTTCTTCACCTTTGCAGGCAGTTTTATGGTCTTTATTTCATCCGTCGCCTTTATTTCCAGTATGTCGTGCTTGAGTTTGATTTTAATATTCTTTTCTGAGGCGTACGGCATGTCCAGAGTGACGTACAATTTGTTTTCATCAGCCACTATATCAGCCTCATCCCTTTCCGGGGACATCGTTTCCATGAGCGGTTGTTCATGCTCGCCAACCTTTAACGAGAAACCTCTGATAAAGGATTGTAAATCAGGCGTATTTTTAAACGCCTCTTCAATTATTTTTCCCATTTCCCTTACTATCCTCTCAAATTCCTCCGCATCCTTTTTCCTCTGTTTCTCATCATCAAATATCATTTTGTTAAAAACAAAAAGAGGTATTAAAACATTGTGAAAAAAATGAAAAGAAAAGGGGGAAAGGGGTTGGTTGTTTGCTTTACCTTCTTCTTCGCAGAATCAGTGCCACTAGGGTAATGGCTATGGCAATGCCCACAAATTCAAAGCCAGGCACTCCTTCCTCAGCCCCGGCCTTGACGGTTATTTTCATGCTGCCCGCGTAATATCCCGTCTTTTCCGCGGTGATGGTCACTGTTCCCTCTTCCTCTGGCTTGTATTTGATTTCTCCGTTTTCATCTGTGGTGCCGAGAGTGGTGCCATCCACCTTCACCGTTGCTCCACTCACTGCCTTGCCGCCTCTTGTAGTTATCCGTATGGTGAACTCCTGTTTTTTCTCCACCTCTGATGATGCGACTACCTTGAGGCCCACCCAGATATCTATCTCGCCGGCATGTTCTCCTTCGACATATATGTGTATCTTTCCGGTGAGCAGCGGCACGATGCCAAAGAGCAGTTTGCCGTTTGCATCGGTTTCTCCTATCTCGTGCTTATCTGAGCTTGTGGGTGTGGTGATTTCCACCTTCAATCCCTGGATGCCGTTGCCCGTCAGTGGATGCTTCACCTGAATGGTGATGAGGTTCTCCTCCGCAAGGAAGGCCACCTTCTCCGCCGGCTCGATGATGGATACCGTTGGTGTGGTTACCTGAACCACGCCATCTGCCTCGACCTTCTTGCTGTGTTCTGCTTCTGGCTGGAATTCGAAGGTGATGTTGCCGATGGCAATGGCTGACACATTGGTGAGGTTGCCCGTTCCGTTAACAATGGTGATGGTGACCGTGGCATTGACGTAGGTATGATAGCTTGCCACCTCCTGCAGACCGTGGGCGTACAGGGTTCCGTTCACCGGGTTTCCGTTCCAGCTGACAGTGAAGTCGAGGGTTACGTTCTTATCCACGTTCTTCACCAGCAGACTCGGTGTGGCGGTGACGCTTGCCTTGGAGACCTCAAAGCTCGGCTCAGAATCCATGTTATCATGTTTCTTGTCCGTGGTTCTCACATAGAGATAATATGTTCCCTCCTCCGTGATGTTATGCTTGAAGGTGTCGTTTGCCTTGGTGCTGGTGTACACAGGGGTGAGTGTGGCGATATCCAGTTCACCATCCTGAAGCTGCTGGCGCTGTGTGGCATTGAGGATGTAGAATTCGAAATTGTCTGCATATGAGGTGTTGCCCCGTGTGATATTCACGGTGAATTCAGTGTGCTCTCCCGCCAGTACATCTCCCGGAGTGAGTGCCACAGTAAGGTCATGGGCAGGCTGCGACCGTATCTTCGCGTAGGCATAGAAGGTGTCTCCTCCCGGTGTCTGGAAGGTCGCCACCACAATGATGTTCCGTGCCGCGTACTCGGAAGAAATGGTGAACTCATAGATACCATTCAATCCTTTGCCGCTGGAGCCGTCTCCGGTTATACTGCCATTGGTTACCTGGCCGTCAAGCGCATATGGTGTACCCTCATCCTCATAGTACAGTGTCACCTGAGCGTTGGCAATAATGTTGCCGTAGTTATCCTTCACGGTAACGGTGATATCTGTCAGAGTATCAACGATAATGGTGGTCGGTTCAACTGTTGCCGCGCCCCCGTCCTTTATATCGACTTTCTCGCTTGCCACCGCTTCCGTATCAGGCCATGTGACGTTGATATATATCGTGCCGCTTCCCTTTGTCGGGAACACGGTGATGTTCCATATGCCGTCCTTCCAGTACTGATATGCCTCCTTTGGTGGCGCATACAGCACGTCACCCTCCACCTTGATGCGATCGGTGACATTTTCCATGTTGTCTCCGATTTTCAGGTTGGTTTTGTTTCCATAGGTAGTCATGTTCTTGCCGAATATCTGTACCTGGATGACCTGAGAATTGTTGGCCTGGTCCTTCACATCAATTTCTGCGGCAGAGAGGAGCTTTGTGTTCACATCCGGAGCTGCTGCCACGGTATAGGTGGATTCTCCGATATATTCCCAGTTGCCGTCTTCAGTGACATCAACCCATATTTTTATGGTGTAATCTCCTGCCTCCCACATGTTGGGAGCCACTGCCGTAAGATTGAGTAATTTGGCTGCAACAGCAAAGGTGACAGGACCATGCTGTTCATCCAGCGTATCATTGTAGATATACCAGGCATACAGTTCGCCTCCTTTGTAAATGGAAATGTTATAGTAACTTGCAAGGAGCGCCGCACCATCCTCCGGATAGGTCACATCAAAGGTGACCGAACCGATATCAAATCCACCAACCGCATCATTGTTAACCAGTGTAATGTTGGGTACCACGGTGTTCACAGTTACCGTGTCATATCCGGATGCATCTGGATAGGTGGCATTGCCGATGTAGACACTCACGTTGTATTCTCCTGCACCATTGTTACCAATGTTTATATCCAAAAATCTGAAGGTTCCATCTGCCGCAACGGTGTCGGTTCCAATGATGGTTCCGTCGGGCCGTATGAGATTCACTGTTGCTCCGGCTGCCGCCGCACCATCGATCTCCGCCGTTCCTTCTATGGTCTGAATGGATCCCTCCACGCCGAGTTTGGTGTAGTCAAGCGTGTCCGGCGTGGCATTGACATCTATTGAGAGCGGGCTCACTTCAATCGGGGCAGCATTGGCCTCGCCGCCAACCTCGTCAACCACCCACCAGGTACCGCTCACATCAAAGGTGAAAAGTGACCACTGGATATATGCACTGGTTCCCGTCTTGCGGGGTGTGGTTTCACGGGGCGCGTACAGCCCCACGTTGCCCTGTGCATTCTTCACCACAATGGTGTGCGTGGTGTTCCAGTCAGCCGTTGTGGGAGTGACCTCTAGGGCCGAAGAGGTGTTGAGAATCTGCACGGTGATGGTCTGCGCTGGCTCCTCTGCACCCCATATATCAATGGAACAGTAGTTGATCTCAAACACGCCCGGTCCCTCTATGACGAACGGTCCCGTGTACATGGTCCAGTCGGCATCCCCTGCCATCTTATACTGTGTTCCCTTGAGAGATGAGTTATCGGTAGCGGTAAGTGTGACGGTCACGTTGCCCACATACCAGTCGCCGATATCCCACGAATACAACGTGTCTTCAAGTGTGGCGGTGGTGACAGGAGGTACCATGACGGAGTTGACCGCACCTGGAGTGCCGCCCTCCGGTCCCTCGACCCATTCGTCCGCCTCATTGAGTTCCAGTGAGTGATTTTCCGTGGCAGTATCATCATATGTGATATTCATGACCTCTGTTGCGGTGGCATCAAACACATGAATGGTCTCCACACCATTGTTCAAATCCGAGCCGTTGAGTACATAGTAGCCGTAGGCGGGGATTACCACGCCGGTGAGATCTCCAAATACGTTATCTGCATCATCCTTTATTGTCCATCCCGAAAGATTGAGTTCACTTGCACCCATGTTGTACAGTTCAATCCACTCATTACCTGTGTCAACTCCTGCAGGATTGTACATTATTTCGGTTATCACCAGCGGTACGCCCGGCACTACAAGTGCATCCGCTTTCCTGTGTTCTCCTGGTAATATGGTGAAAGCACTCGCTACTATTACGGCCGCAATTACCAAACTCCCTATATTTTTACCTAACTTTTTCCTATACATATTTATTCCCCCTAAATTTGCCAACTAAAAGGCTTACCCTTTTTTAACCTTTTCTTTTTTATCCAACTCATTTTAGGACAGATAAGAATTCTCTTCTTTCTTATAAATATTTTGCTTTTTTCAAAGATAGGCATATGATAACGTAAAATGTGGGTGAGAATTGCCTGCCTTCCAGAGCTCCACGCCCGCTTTATATATGATATGTAATGTTATTAATGGGGACAGCCCGGATCATGGTCCGCATCCCTTCAGGACACTTCATATTTTTTTTCATTTTTCTGTATCTTGTTCATCAGTACCTCTTCAACGGAAGAACCCATATAATTGAGGAACAGCAGGCAGTATATCATCACGTCAGCCACCTCTTCCTCGATGGCCTTCCTGTCTGGCAATTCCCGGAACTGCACATCGTTCCACTGAAAATGTTCCAGGAGCTCCGCCGCTTCAATGGCAATGGAAATGGCAAGGTTTTTGGGAGTGTGGAACTGCTCCCAGTCGCGCGCTGCGACAAATTCCTCCAGCTTTTTGATGATTTTTTCCATGAAAAGAAACATACGGAGGGTAAAAATGTTATGTGGCGGGAACGCAGGATTACCCGTACCTACTATCCATACATGATGTCGTCATTCCCCTCTTCTTCCTCGGGTTCGTGTCGCACCCTCTTTTTCTTTATGAATTTGTACTGTGTGCGTCGTCCCACAAACACAAAATCGAATCGTATGAGACGGATAAAAACCGTGTCATGCAGCGGTTCCAGTTCCACAATGCGGCGCGACTGGAGTTTGAGAAGTGCTGCACGGGTGGTGCGCTCAGACACGCCCAGTTTTTTGCTCAGTTCCCCAAGAGTGATAGGGTACTGCTCCTGCAGGAGCCGGATGATTCTTTCATCGAGAGTTCCCTTCACTATCTCAATCATTTTTATACCGGTATTCAATATTGCATGCACCCTCTATGGAAACCATGCACGGCCCCACAGGATTTGATGGGGTGCACACCCTGCCGAACAGCGGGCACTGCTGGGGATATATGACACCCCTGAGCACGTCGCCGCATCTGCATCCTTTCGGTTCAGGCAGCTCCTCGATTCCTTCCAGCACGTCTTCATATATCTCTGCTGCATCATATGCAGCATACTTTTTTCTCATGGCCATTTTTGACTGTGGTATGGGAGGGAATCCTCTCCAGCTGGCATCTGCGGGTTCAAACACCTCGCCGATCACCTTCTGGGCCTTCACGTTGCCCTCCGTGTTCACGCACCGTACATATTCATTCTCCACCTCGTGTCGACCCTCCTGAACCTGCTTTGCCATCATGTACACAGCCATGAGCACATCCAGTGGCTCGAATCCCGCTATCACATGGGGTATGCCGTACTTCTCTGCAAGCGGCACATAGGGAAGGGCACCGATGATGGTTGACACATGCCCCGGGCAGAGGATGGCATCTATCTTTATCTCACCCATCTCGAGCAGTGCGTCCAGCGCAGGGGGGATGTAGCGATGGAAACTGAGTACGGAAAAATTATCGGGTTCATCCAGCACGGTCACCGCAGTGGAGGGAGCGGTTGTCTCAAATCCCACGCCCAGAAACACCACCTCCTTCGTTTCTGCAATGGCGCGTGCATCATCTATGCTGTACACAATTCTCACGTCTCCTCCCTCCGCCCGCACCTTTTCCAGGGATGTGTCGCCGGCGGGCACCCTCACCATATCGCCAAAGGTGGCAATGGTGACACCGTTTTCGGCAAGGGCTATCGCCTGCTGGATTTCCAGAGGAGTGGTGACACACACCGGACAGCCTGGCCCCTGGATCACCTCCACACCACAGGTTTTCAGCAGATGGTCAAGCCCATATCGGACAATGGTGTCCTGATGAGTACCGCATACATGCATTATCTTTAAATTAATATGCAGCGCTTTTATCTGGTTCACGATCCGTTCTGCAACCTTCCTATTTCTCAATTCCAGCATTGGGGACCTCCATTTCAACGTTTTTTATCGCACATTCCCTTCCGGAAAGAATGTCAACATCACCCCCGCAGCGGGGGCATTTGAGAAGGGGAAAGGAGAGATGAAACTCCTCCTTCAGCCCGTAGTCCACCCCGCCCCGGTAGCCACATGAGCATCTGACCTCAGTTTTGAGAGTTTCAATGGTGAGTTCCGCACCCGCAAGAAGGGTTCCCTCGGTGAGAATCTGAAAGGCGAATCGAAGCTGCTCTTCGCCAAGAAAGGTGAGTTCCCCTATCTCGAGAGAAACCCGGTAAATGGCGGTGGCATGCTGCCGCCGGGCTTCGTCCAGAATGGCCGCCACAATCTGCTGCATGGTGGAGAATTCATGCATGGTCAAAAAACTCCTCGAAAATTTTGAGTGTTTCTTCTGCATCTTTTTTGTTCAGCACATGAATGGCAAAACCGGCATGCACGATGACGTAATCCCCCTTTTTGACATCCACCAGGGATACATCTGCTTCCCGCGTGATGCCCCCGTAATCCACCACGGCCTTTGTTCCGTGTATTTCGGCAATCTGTCCTGGGATGGCAAGGCACATGTGCACAAGAAAACCAAGGACTATAAATGCTTTGCTTTCGGTGTTCATAGAGTGGCTGGTGCTCCTGCAATTTTTCCGTAATAACATCGGTGCCAGGGAATTGCTGAAAATACCAGTGGCGATGAATACCGTTTCATATGTGATTCTGGCGTTCGTTCTTTCTTTTATGGGAATAGTGTTTGAGTATTGAAAGTAGCATCCTGCCGGAGGTGGATGAAAAATGTCTCTATTCCACCTTCATGAGTTTCCGTTCCCTGTATCCCGTGATTACCTCCATGTAACCCCGCAGCATATCATTGACCCGCTCGTCGCCGGTATCCACCTTCAAGCTGTCAATGGTGGCAAGCTTCTCCCGTGTGGCCACCACAATGATATTTTCCCGCCCCACTCTCTCAATTATCTCATGGCTTATGGGCTGGTTTCCCCTTCCGAAAATGAAACCCTGATTCCCCAGCGGGCTCACCACAATTTTTGCCGCATCATCCAGCAATTTGTTTATTTCCCTTTCACCGGCATCCCTGCACAGAAGTTTTTTCCCCTTAATCACGTCTATTCCGAGGAAGCTTCCCTCGATACCCAGGTACTTCTTGATTTCCCAGGTGGTGCTTCCGCCACCGATGATGTACACCCGGTCGTCATCCATTTCTTCCGCCACCCACTCGGCAATTTCCCGTTTTCCGTTTCCTATTGTAACTTCTTTCCCTGCCTGGATTTTTGGATGCACCGGCGTGCGTGCATATCCTTTGAGTTTCACCCTGAATTCCCCTTTCCTGAATGCCTCCTCGTCTATATCCATGACTTCCCGCTCCTCCACCGGAAGCTCCTCAAGCGAGTTGACGATCTCCGCCGCATCCGCTGGCGTATTGGAAAATACCGCGGAATACATCTTTACTCCTGCCGGCACCCCCAGCACAGGCAGTTGCGCGTCCACCGCATCCAGCACATCGCAGGCAGTGCCATCTCCGCCCACAAACACGATAATGTCCACCATGGGCGCCATGCACGCAGCGGCTTTTTTTGTGTCCTCTGCAGCGGTTCTTTCCGGCGCTTCATACACCACCTCCACATCCAGTCCCGCTCTGCGGCATGCCTCCTCACCCATGATACCCGAGCAGGTATACCATGCTCGTTTCTTTTTCAGCGCCCGGAGAAATGCCTCGGCTCTCTTTGGAGAAACAGGAATGGCACCCCTCCTTTTCGCCTCCTCCACCATACCGTCTGTTCCTTTGAGAGCAACACTGCCACCCATACCCGCAACAGGATTTATGATAAAACCGATGCGTTTCATTATCGAATGGCCTCTATCCGTTCCTCAACAATCTTCTGGGCCTTGAAAAGCGCCTTTCGTAGTTTGTCCAGTTTATCCCTTGCAGAGGAGGGAATGTCCTGCAGCTCGTCCTCAACCTGTTCGAGATTTCCCCTGCACGCAATAATGGTGTTGAGCAAATCGTAGGATGTTTCCTTCATTGATTTTACCTCAAGGTCGCCCGACTTTGACGTGACAAGCTGTGTCTCCGGTTCCCGTTTATTGTTGGCCACCAGCTCATACAGTTCGAGATACAGCTGGAGGGCCTTCACCAACTCGTTGCCGAGAACGGTGTGTTTCTTGCCGTATTTTTCGGAGACAAATTCCTTGAATTTATGCCATATCTCCTCCTGTTTCGAATCAATCCTGACACCAATTGGTTTGCTCATATTATCATTTTGCTAACAATTTGATTTAATAGGTGAGAGTATTATAAGTCTTTTGGTTTTATGAAACGGCGGTATTGAGATAAAAATGAAAGGGTGCTTTATCGGGTGCATTTCATAACATCTGGGAAGAAGTGAAGGACACACAGGGTGCATGAATCATGATTGGATATACCCTGCCATCCTTTCGTAAAATTGAGGGCGGTTCATGGAATGCATCATGAACGCTCCCTCATCATGTGAAGAAGAATGGTGCAGATTTTATTCATTCACCCCGGTGAATAACTGTGAACGATGAGCGGTGGCACGGCTCCCTTAACATCGCTGGAATGGCTGCGATTCATTCTATTCCTTTTTCTATTTTGATACGGTCACTCGTGTCATTCACCTCCAGCAATGCTGTATCACCCAACAAATTTATATGTGAAAATTTCCTTCATAGGAAAATGAGCAGCTACAACGCACTTGAAGTGGAAAAAAAATGGCAGGAAAAGTGGCAGGAGATGAAGCTCTACACCTTTGACAAGGAAAAACTGCCGGTATACTCCATTGACAACCCGCCGCGGTATGCATCCGGCGGACTTCACATAGGACATGCGGTGCACTACACGCATATTGATTTTGTGGCACGCTTCAAGCGAATGAATGGCTACAACGTGCTGTTTCCGCTGTGCTTTGACGTAAATGGCATTCCCATTGAGGAACGGGTGGAGAGAAAGTACGGCATCACCCGAAAGGACATAGAGAGGCATGAATTCACCCAGCGCTGCAAGGAATTCGCCGATGAAAAAATCGGAGAGATGATACATCAGTTCATGGTGCTCGGGGAATCAATGGATGAAAGCGTGTACTACCGAACGGATGCCGAGTATTACCGCCGCCTCACACAGATTTCTTTCATACGACTCTATGAAAAGGGTTACATATATAAGGGAGAATTTCCCGTCAACTGGTGTCCCCGATGCATGACCGCAATGGCCGATGCGGAGATAGAGCATACCGACAGGAAAACGCTGCTCAACACCCTCAAATTTTACTGTGCATTCGATGAATCTCTTCCCGGCGTGAAGCAGGATGAGCGGGGAAGCTACCTCGAGATTGCCACCACCCGCCCGGAGATGCTCTCCACCTGCCAGCTGGTGGCCATCCACCCCGACGATGAGCGGGCACCCTTCCTTTCGGGAAAGGAACTCATTGTCCCCCTCTATGGAAAAAGGGTCAAAATCATCGAGGATGAAAGCGTCGATCCCGAATTCGGTACCGGCGTGGTCATGATATGCACCATAGGTGACAAGGAGGACCTGGAATGGGCGCTCAAATACGAACTGCCGATAGAAATCTGCATCAACGGAGACGGGACAATGAACGAACTCGCAGGCCCCTACGCCGGCATGCTGGTTGAGAAAGCGCGAAGGGCAATACTTGAGGATTTGAAAAGAGAAGGGTACGTCACGAAGCAGGAGGACTTGGAGCAGAGTGTGGGCATCTGCTGGCGGTGCAAGACACCGGTGGAGTTCATACAGGCGGAGCAGTGGTTTCTGAAGATACTTCCGTTCAAGGAGGAGATCCTTGAGGTGGCAAAGCGTATGAAATGGTACCCCGAATACATGTTCACACGGCTTGAGGAGTGGGTGAATTCGTTGAGATGGGACTGGGTTATCTCCAGACAGCGCTATTTTGCCACACCCATACCCCT
>QMSU01000002.1 GCA_003650975.1 Thermoplasmata archaeon | reverse complement strand
GATGATACGCAGTTCTTCATTCTTCTTTTCCAGTGCCATTTCCATGCGTTTTTGCGTGGTGATATCCCTTCCGATGCACAGAATTCCTCCGGTAACCGGATACACTTTCACCTCATAAAATCCCTCCCTTCCGTCACGAAACAGGAAGGAGGAGACCACGCTCTGCACCGTACGCTTTTCCATGGCCTCTCTGTAGACTTCGTAAAACGATGTGCCCTTAACTTCAGGAAACAGCTCCGTGAGCGTGTGGCCGATGATCTGTTCAGGTGTCATGTTCACAAGCCGGGCACCCGCCTCATTGACAAATTGGTATCTCCATTCTTCATCAAGCACCCAGCACCCGTCGGTGATTTCATTCAGAAGTACCTGCAGCCATTCTTCCCTTTTCCAGCCCTGTGGAAGTGCCATAATAACCGTTATATAAAAATTTCACGGCATAAAAACGTTTACATTGCAAAAGAAGAATCGGCATTCATCCAAACAGCGAGGTTATGATCTCATACGGGGCATCGGTTTTGAAGGCATCCGGGGAAAAGTGACAGGTCCCTGCCTCATATCCCCTGTCTTTCAGTTCCGCAAGTATGGTTGCCATTTTCGGTTGTGATGTACGGCATTCCTTCGCGATGCTGCTGCTTTCATAGTATAGCGGAGGAAGATGAGCCTCTTCATGAAAATACTGTAGTAGCTTCATGAGCTCTTCTTTTTTCTTCAGCTTGCGGGTTTCCACCTCCTGCTGGATGTCATAAAGCACAGCCTCGTCATGAAGCGGTCCTATCCACAGTGGACCGGCGCGGGGTTCTCCTAAAAAATGTTGAAAGGGGGATGTTCGCCAGCCATCATCCCAGTATATCCATCCCACATGCGAGAGGCTCTCCTCCGCCGCTTTTACGCCTCGCTTCATCATTCCATATACTCTGAAAAAATGGCTGCGGGTGTAGGCGAGCAGCGGCGTGAATCCGTACCCCTCACCTGCCGCCTGCCGTGCAATGTATCCTGTGAGAATGCGGAGTCCCGCCTCCTTTGATGTCTCTCCCTTCAGCGGGATTGCCTGGTATTTTCGTATGCAGGTGCGCCTCCACACGCCGCAGAGGGTGGCAGTGTCGGTGGCCGTCACGGTGAGGTAGGTGCGCTTTTTCAGGGCCCTGAAAAGATACGGAAGGAACGGAACCGGTGAGCCATAGGGGTCTATATCGATATAGTCGTATTTTTTTTGCTGCAGGAGCGTGCGCAGGTCATGATTGAGGGCCCTGGCCTTCACTTCATTGAGGGCGATGTTTTTTTTCACCAGTTCGTATGATTCCGGCTTGCGCTCGTTGATATCCACCTCCAGGTTTTCTCCCACCTCTTTTGCAATGCGGATGCCCCTGATACCGGTGGCCGCAAGTCCATCCAGAAAGGTATATGCTCCCTCCCGTGCGGCATGGGCACAGAACGCCACGGTGAGGTCACGGTCTATTTCAAGGGTGGGATTGTAAAAGCCTGTCCCTCTTCTGCCGGGCCCACGGTATTCGTGAAGAGATTTCAACAAAATTTTTACCGAGCCTTCCTCGATTAGTGCTGCCATTCTTCCTTCAGTAATTTTTCTATTTTGTACGGGAGCACATTCCTGTTCACCGGCGTTATCTCCAGTATCCTCACATTGTTCATATTTCTCATCTCCTGCAGCAGGGAATCCCGCGACTTTTTATGCATGGTGAGCAGTACCGGTTTATCGCATTCCAGGGCCACCTTCACCATTCTTCTGAACTTTTTGCTTTCCAGTTCCATCTTTCCCACCTCATCTATAATCACTATATCCACTTCCTCGTTCTTTATGGCGGCAGTGATAATGGGTATGCCAAAGGTTTCGAGCACCTTCAAATCCACGCGGTACTTGCCCACACGATATGGGGTGTCAAGCTCCACATGGGCGAACACCCTTTCTTCTTTTGTTATCCAGTCCATCAGTGAAAATCCCATCCGTGTGCCATTTTCCACGATGCTTTTGGTGAGCATCCCTCCAAATGTGTATTCTCCTTCCAGTCTCCGTACAACCTTTATGAGTCCCTCGGTCTTCCCAACTCTGGGTGCTCCCGTGATTCCTATTTTCGGAACTATGCTCATCTCATTCATATATACAATTTAAATTTAAAAAGTATATGTATGACCATGTCACTGCTCACTGTATTTGATATGGACGGTGTCTTCACCATAGAAAAAAGTCCCTGGCGTGCACTCCACCGTACCTTCGGCATCGACAATTCGGACCTGGTCAGAAAGTATGTGGAAGGAAAAATAACAGATGTTCAGTTTCTGGATGAGGATATCATCAGGTGGAGAAAAGCGGGAATCACAAAAAATGATATCCGTACTGCCTGCGACAATATCCCGTTAACTCCAGGAGCATCAGAATGTGTGAACTTTTTTAATCAGAGGGGAATCACGGCCATCATTTCTGGAGGCATCGATATGCTGGCGCACCGGATAGCGAAACTGGGCATTGCATATGTGTTTGCCAATGGTATTGTATTCAGCGGGGAAATCCCGCAGCGTGGGATTGTGCGGGTGCCGCTCAGGGAGAAGGAGAGGGTGCTTCTGGAACTGATGAACACCCTCGGGGTGGAAAAAGAAGACGTGGTGGTTATCGGCGATACCATGTATGATAATGGAATGTTTTCCCTTGCCGGGACCGCCATTGCCTTCAATGCGCATGATGGGATTGTGGATGCCGCCGATTTCGTGGTGGATGGGCAGGATATGAGGGAACTCATTGTCATAGGAACACAGATATGACCGCTCATGCATGCTCCGGGTCCGTTACCATTCCACCAGTTCCGCCTCCATTTTCCCGAGGTGAAGAAGCGCCACACTTTTCACACCGGTGAGATAGCCACAGCATTCCCCAGGATTGATGATGAGTGCATCCTCTCTTTTTATCTCCCTCTCATGGGTGTGGCCATAGATGACCACATCATATTTCGTCGCCAGTGCATCGACAATCTCAGGGTGATGTGTCATGGCAATGCGTGCACCGTATATCTCCTCGATGTAGGGATCTGTGTGGAATACACCGATGTTTCTGAATCGCTCCAGAAGATACGGTTTGTCACCGTCATTGTTCCCGTATATCAGCATCATATCGCACTGCAATTTGCTGAAGGCATCGGCGGTGAACGGCGAGACAATGTCTCCCGCATGGAGGACCATATCCACTTCTCGCTCATTGAATACATCGACCGCCCTCTCTATTGCGGGCATGTTGTCATGGGTGTCTGCCAGAATGCCTATGGTGGCGTCCTCTCTCGATGTGCGCTCGTCCAGCCGGAATGATTGCATCATGGTGGTAAACACGCATTTTTTTATAACTTTTTATAGGTGATCGTAATATACCATCGTGTTCGGCAAATATGACCTGGACGTCACTCTCGCTGAGGATGGCGTGAAAATCGTGGTGGAGGATGCGGGAAAACGCAAGAGATACTACCGTAAATGCGGGAAGGAAGAGGTGGAAAAATTCATCCACGCCGACACCGGGCGCATAGTGGTGTGTCCTGTGGAGCCGGTGAACATACCTCTGCCGAATCCTGCTGAACATCTTCAGATAGAGCTCGATAAACCTCTCATTGTGGCTTCCGGAGAGAGGGACACCTTCTATACCACCTTCCCGGTGGAGGTTGGTGTGTTTCTTGTTGACAGAAAGGATGTGGAGCGCATAGATCTGTTCACCAAGACAAAACCCAAGTTCACGCTGTACGGTCCTCCGGAGAGCGGCATCGTCTGCAAGTGGTGGCAGAGCAGCATATATTCAGAACCGCCGAAGGTGAAGAAACTCCGTGAGGGGGTGTTCAAGGTGGATATCCGCAACGAGTACCACGAGTGGATGGAGATACAGAAGCTGGTATTCTGCGGACATGAAATGAAGATGTTTTACAACGACCATGCATATCTGCATGGATTTATCAAGATACAGAAGCGCACCGTGGGCGACACAGGTTTCATATCCCGCAAGCCAAAGGATATGCACGGGTCCATAGATATCCATCTTGCGAAGGGGTTGAAACGGCTGGAAAATTATGTTATGGAATGGGGATTCAAATGATTGATATTGTGGCCTCGATAAAAGATGCATTGAATGAACCGATTACCTTTCTTGGCTCCAACAACCCACCCACCTATGGCGAGGTTCTGGAATTTTTCCTCATTCTCCTCATCGGTTTTATCATCGCACGTATTATCCGGTTCTATCTCAGACGGACACTCAAGGAGCGAATGCCCAAAAATACCGCAAATAACGTCATCAAGGTGGTGTACTATGGTATCCTCTCCATTGTATTTCTCATATCCCTGAACCTCATTCATGTATCTCTCAGCGGTCTTCTTGTGGCAGGTGGTATTCTCGGGATTGTCATCGGCTTCGCAAGCCAGACTGTGGTTTCCAATCTCATAAGCGGTCTGTTTTTGGTGATAGAAAAGCCCGTCAAGGTGGGTGATGGCGTTGACATTGACGGTGTGAGCGGCATTGTGACAGATATACGCATTCTCTCCACCACCATACGTACCTATGACGGCATCTATACGAGAATCCCAAATGACAAGGTGTTCAGCTCCCATATACAGAACTATGTGGCTCACGGGGCAAGAAGGTTTGGATATACCGTCGGTATCCGGTACGGTGATGACGCCGAGAAGGCCATTTCCATCATCAAAAAACTTCTGGACGACCACCCCTTCGTGCTCCACAATCCTTCACCCACCATTTTTGTAAAGAATCTTGCAGACAGCAGCGTGGAGATATCCATCAAGATATGGTCACCCTCAAGCTGCTGGTACGACGTCTACACAGAGATGCTCTGGAAAATAAAGGTGGCACTGGAGAAAGAAGGCATTGAAATACCATTCCCGCAGAGGGTCATCTGGATGGCCGGCAAGAACAATCAGTAACCGTGTGATACAAACGATGCAACTGCGCTGTATATGCCCTCCTTTTCATTGTTGGGTGGCACATCAAACTGTTCGATAGGCTCCCCATCGTACATGCAGGCGGTCACACGTATGGCAGATACATTAACATCAATTCTAACATAATGATAAGCCGAGGTTGACATGACCGTCCAGTCGCTTTTACCGACATCGTAAAGGGGCGCGCCCCCGCCGCCGGTGACAATGTAGGTGGTGTCATGCACATATATGTGCTCGTAGATGTGGTCGTGTCCGGTGAGGACAAGGTCAACACCGCCTCTCTCCAGAAATGGTGCCCAGAGGAATTGAAGAAGGGTGGTGTTGCCGTGTTTTCCGGAGCTGTAGGGCGGGTAATGAAAGACGGCGATGGTCCACTGGGCGTCTGTGTGGAGGTGTTTCATCAACCATATGAACTGACCCAGCGAGAGTACATCGGGCATCACAGAATTAAGCACGATGAAATGTGCATCGCCATACTCGAAGGAATACCACTCCTCGTTTCCGGGAAGGGAGAAATAGGTGGTGAATGCAGAAACGGGCATATCATGATTGCCAACTGCAGGGAACAGGGTCGTGTTGTGCATGAAATCAGATACCTGGAGAAATGAAAGCCATGCCTCTTCACTGGATCCTTGATTGACCATATCTCCTGTATTTATGACAAAGTGGGGCTGTGCATCTGAGATTCCCCGGGCCACCAGCGAGGCATGCTGCCAGTTGTCCCATACTCCCCGCGAATCCCCATAGGCAACAAAGGTGAAGGGTTCCCCCTTTCCCACAGAGGTGTGAAATGAATAGATGTTACTCTCTGTGTTGTCTGAGCGCACCCGGTAGAGATAGGCGGTTGATGGCTCCAGCCCCTCCATCTTTACCTCATGCCACACCCCGCCCGCATCTCCCATGGTGGTGTTGCCCAGCTCCATGGATGTGCCCCACTCCACGGAGTTGGAGGTGGTTTCTGCACCTGTTTTCCACATGATGGTGATGGAGGTATCCGTCACATTCTGAAGGTAGGGCCCTACTTCAATTCCGGCAGTTTCCACTCCACGATACTGCGGAGAGACAATGATGAGGGAAAGAAGAATACACAGAGTCACGGCGGAGGTGAATCGCAGGTTTTTCATCAGTAAAAAAGGGTGACTCTTTAAAAATATTGTTCTCTTATGCCACCCTCCATTTCGTTTCCTCTCCCATATCCTCTATCACTATCCTCGCATGCGCAAGTTCCTCCCTGATTCTGTCAGCAAGTTCGTAGTTTTTCTCCTTTCGTGCCCTCTGCCTCAACATCAGAAGGCCTTCTATCAGTTCTTCCGGAGTGTCTCCCGTTACACCGTGCTGTTCTGCAAGAGTTTTTATGGCCTGCCCGTTTATCTGTCCCTTCTCATCTGTCTCAAGAGTGAGGGTGAGCACGTCTGCGATTTTCATGAATTCGTTCAGTGCATGACGGCACAAACTCCTGTTGGGTTCGTCCTTTTCCATCAAAAATTTATTTGTGGTTTTGACAAAGTCGAACATGACCTCCAGTGCCCTCGGGGTATTGAAGTCATCATCCATTGCCTCCTCAAAATCGAGAGTGAACTGTCCCACGTCTTCCAGATATTTTCGCTCCCGTTCGTCCAGTTCATCAGGGGAAACATTGCCATCGTCCCCTGCGCCCTCCTCCAGTCGGTGTTTCATCTCCCGCAGCCTGGCGAGGGCATTTCCGGCATTTGTGATGGTGTTTTCACTGAAATCGGCGGGGCTCCGGTAGTGGTATGAAATGAAGAAAAAGCGGAGTGTCTCCGCATCCCAGCTGCTGAGTGCATCCCTCACGTTGATAATATTCCCGAGCGATTTGCTCATTTTTTCCCCGTTCACCTTGAGCATGCCCGAATGAAGCCAGTAATTGACAAACCTTTTCCCGTACGCCGCCTCTGCCTGGGCAATCTCGTTTTCATGGTGAGGAAACACCAGATCCCTCCCCCCGCCATGGATATCAAAGGGAATGCCGAGATATCTCTCACTCATGGACGAGCATTCAATATGCCATCCCGGTCTTCCCTCACCCCATGGGCTCTGCCACTTGGGCTCCCCGGGTTTGGCCGCCTTCCAGAGGGCAAAATCCTCCGGTTTCCTCTTTTTTTCTCCCGGCTCGATGCGTGCGCCGGCCTTCACCTGCTCCAGTTTCTGCCCGGAGAGTTTTCCGTAGTCTGCAAACTTTTCCAGACTGAAATACACGTCGCCATCGGCAGCATATGCATATCCCCGTTCCACGAGTTTTTTGATGGTTTCAATCATCCCGTCGATGTTTTCGCTTGCCTTCGGATAGAAGTCAGCCGGCCGGATGCCGAGTTTTTCCATATCCTCCTGGCACCGTTTTGCATAGTGGGCGGAGTATTCCAGTGCTTCTTTTCCTTCCCGCTGTGCGGCGGCGATGATTTTGTCGTCTATGTCCGTGATGTTCTGGACGTACCGCACACGATAGCCACGGTATTCCAGATATCTCCGGATCACATCAAAGGCCACATAGGTACGTGCGTGTCCGATGTGGGCATCACTGTAGGTGGTCATGCCGCACACGTACATGGCAACCTTTCCTGCTTCCTTCGGTACGAACGGTTCCTTTTTTCGTGCGAGCGTATTGTATACTCTGAGCATAATGGAATAGCAGTTCATACTTAAAAAGTGATACGGTTGCACCCCCATTTCTGCCTACTTCTCAAAGAACAGCCGGATGTCCCTCACCGGGTCGGCGGAACTTTTCATGGGGATATACCGGGAAAATCGAGCGGCCCTCTCGTCGAGAATGACCGCCACTCCTCTGTCGTCCTCCTTTCTGATGAGCCGTCCTATTGACTGCATGATTTTGCGTATTGCCTGCGCCTCCATCACATATTTCCACCCGTCACCGTACTTTCTGTCATAATATCGAAGCAGTGCCTGCTGTTTTGCAGAGGGCGGCGGATACGGTATGCCCGCAATCAGTACCATTTCCAGCTCCTCCGAAGGAAAGTCAATGCCCTCCGCAAGCCTCCCGCCCATGACCGAGAGAAACACGCCGCCTTCCTGTTTGAACTGCCGGAGCTTTTTCATGAGAGTGTGCTGCCGCTCCCCCCTCTGCTCAACATAACATGCTCCGTTGAGGCTCAGTGTTTTCAGGAACCTGCCCATGATGGCATACGAGGGAAACAGCACCAGTGCGTTTCTTCCGATGGAATTGCAGATGGTCTCAAGATGATGCGCTATCTTCTGCACCATCTCATCGTTCATGTAGTATCTGGTGGTCACTCCCTCGACATACAGAATGAGCCTGTTTTTTTCCGGAAAAGGGGAGGGGAATATCCTTGCCTCTGCATCAATGCCGATGCTGTTCCTGTATTCCTGCAGGGGCTGAAGCGTTCCCGACATGTGCACGCTTGCGTAAAATGAATTGATGATGGACGAGGCAATGGAAGCATCCAGACAGTATGCCTCTATCCAGACGTTGCCCTCCTCCCTCTCCGCGATTCTCACCCATTTCTCGGTGAGCGGAAGCCAGCGGAGCAGAAACATTCCCGTGCTCCTCACAAATGAGCGGGGTATCATATTGTGACTCTCCTTTATGTCTGCCACGATGTCGCCATAGGTCACCATTTTCTCCGCCACGGCCTGCACCGATGCATCATCCATTCCCGCTGCTCCCAGTGAGCGGGCAATAATATCCTCCGAAAGGAGTGCATCATTGTTTTCAGAAAACTCCACCATGTCTTCAAGATGCTCAAGAAGGTTCTGCAATGATGCGAGCAGATGCACTATGTCCTGTTCCCTGATGGTATATTCCTCCACCTCTCTTATCGCCTGATTCACCGTTCTCAGCGAAATGGAGAACGAGAGAAGCTCCCTGCAGAAATCGGGCAGATTGTGGGCCTCATCAATAATCAGGACGGTTTCCTCGGGAGGATGGGGAAACCAGGTGAAAAATTTTTCACGGAGGAAGTCATCAAACACATAGATGTATGGTGCAATGAGCACGTTCGCTTTCTTTGCGAGCGCCCTGTTCAACTCATAGGCGCAGATGCCGTATTCCTTTCCGTAGGCACGCAGCTCTTCGGCGGACATGACATCTCCGGAAGGCATCGCATCCTTTGTTTCCAGAAAATGCTCGAAAAAAACACACCGGTTCGGCACGTCCTCTCCCTTCAGTGCAGAGAGACTCCTCTTCTTTCTCACCGCGCACAACCGTGCAATCTCCTCATTGGAGATGTTTCTTTCTCTGAGGTGGGCAAGGGAATCAACAAGAAGGCACATGTTCATCCTCCCCTGGATGCTCACCGCCCTTATCCCAAGGTGCTCTGCTATTTTCTTCAACTCCCATATGGCCTGTTTCTGCTGGGAATTGGTTCTCGTGAGATAAAGAACTCCCATATTGCGCTCCGCAGCAAAGGAAAGACACGATGTGAGGGATGCGATGGTTTTCCCCGAGCCGGCGGGGGCCTCCATGATGAAATGCTCTCCCCTCTTCAGGCAGGCTGCTATGGTATCCATTATCTCCTGCTGGTATCTTCGCGGTTTGTAGGGAAAAATGTTCATTTCTCTCTCTTTACCTTGATGAGTTTCTCCAGCACATCACTCTCATCGGGTGAAAGTTCCATCTCAAGCAGTTGCTGTATCTCCTCCCTGCCTATGTCCACAAGGAATGTCTGCTCCGGCTTTATCTGGCGACCCACCGTCACCCCCTCCAGTGCGATTGCCACCTCCATGCCCGCGGTCGCCTTTGAGAGGGTGCGCTGCTCCATCTGAATACTCTTTATTTTTCCGGCCGGTTTCCCGTCGTCCCTGATGAGTTTCTGGCCCGGGCGGATTTCTCCTGCAATCACCCTCACTCCTATCACCGCAGGTTTGCTCACCCTGAACGTGCAGTTGGGGAGGAAGCGTACCATTCCCGGGTAGGTGATGCTTCTTCTTTTCTCCTCCTCAATTTCCCTTTTTCTCGTCTCCCGCCATTCCTCGAAGGTTTCAATAAGGTGATAGATAACCCTGTCGGTAATGATTTTCACTCCCTGTGACTCCTCCACGTCAGGGAGTTTTTTCACATTGAATCCCACCACCACACGGTTGAGGGGGTCTGCATTGGTCTGGGCCTCAACCACATCCCTCCGCGAGATGTCACCCACCTCAGCCTTCCGTATGGGAATATTGTGCTCCTTGAGTATGAAAACAAGCGCTTCTATGGAGCCAATGGCATCCGCCTTGAGGATGATGCCCTCCTCCTCTGCGGCGATATGAATGCTCATCTCCTGCGCGATTTTCTTCATATCTTCCTCGAGCTCGGTGACCACCCGTATGGGTGCGCCGGCAAAGGTGTGTTCCAGTTCTGGAGCTGCTATTTTTATGCCGCAGGCCGCATGCACCTCCTTCACCTTCAGGAATTTGTCCGATGGATCCCGTATTTCATCGAGAGGCCGTGGCTTGAGAAGCGCCCTGATGGTGGTTACAAAGGGCCCGTTTCTTCCGCCCAGTGCAATCTTGTCGCTTTCCCGTATGATGCCGTTATAGATGATGGCATCGATGGTGGTGCCGAATCCCTTTTCCTCCTTTACCTCAAGAACGGTTCCCTCTGCCGCCCCTTCCTGTGTGAGGAGATTTTCCTCAAGAAACCGCTGCGCGAGCCCGATGAGCACCATTACCAGTTCGGGTATGCCCTCTCCCGTTTTTGCCGAGAGTGGAATAATGGCAACGTTTTTGGTGAAATCCCTGATGCGGTCATAGCGGTCCGCAGAAAATCCCTTCTCGTAGAGCGTGCCGATGAGTTTGTACAGTTTTTCCTCAAATTCCTTTTTTGCCCTCTCGTTCTGCTTCTCGAACCGCTGGGGGAACGTCCCCCCTCCTTTTTTCCATCCGGTTATTGTGTCTATTTTGTTGGCAGCGATCACAAAGGGGGTTTTGTATTTCTTCAGTATCTCTATCGATTCCACGGTCTGCGGCATAATCCCTTCGTTGATGTCGATAATGAGCACCGCCATGTCGGCAAGGGCGCCCCCCCTCGCCCTGAGCGTGGTGAAGGCAAAATGCCCCGGCGTATCAATAAACAGCAGGCCCGGCACTTTGAATTGCTTGCCCTTGAGCAGCGGGCCGCATATGGCATGCACCGCATCAATGGGCACTTCGGTGGCGCCAATGTGCTGGGTGATGGCCCCTGCTTCCCTGGAAGCGACACAGGAGCCCCTGATGTAATCTAGGACTGTCGTTTTGCCATGGTCAACGTGCCCCAGTACCGCCACAATCGGCTGCCGAACCTGCATCCAACAAGAAAAGTTAACACATATATTAAACTTATTTGGCTGAATTTGGAGTATCACTGGTTTGGAAAGATGAAGAAGATGCCAAGTCCCATGCCGGAGATGTCTCCCGGTTGCATGAGCAGGCGCGGTGCCTTCCATGCCCCCACAATCATGATTCCCACGCCTATCTGGGAGCCATTCACATAGGTTTCCGGAACATACGAGTGGGTGGTGGCATCATCACAGTACCAGAGAACCACCTTTTTTCCGAGGATGAAATTTGTTTTGGCAGGGATGGAGTACCCGCTTCCGTCCACTTCAATCACAAAGGAGATGGTGACATTCTGCTCGGTTTTTTCGGGAGGCTTTGCGTGTGTGAATGTGATGGGTGCAAAAAGAACGAGCACAATAAAAAGGGCCATCACCTTCTTCATGAATCCTTATAAATACACCACTTATAAAGATTGTGTATGGTAATTACATGTAGTTTAAAAGTGAATTATCCATCACACTCCACATATTTTTTGTAAAGGGATTCAGCAACCTTTCTATTGTCTGTCCCGCGGACTATGATAACGCCACTCCTGAAAATTTGAAGTTCGTAGTTTTCTATACGCTATCTGATATCTGATGTTCCGGTGAAAAATGAGCATAATTCATCTGGGGGATTCACATCGCACTTTTCATCTCAAGTGGATGTTGTATGCTCATATTCTCACTGGATGAACGGTACATTTCTTCCCGCTTTTCTCATATTGCGAGCGCCATGTGACGTTTACCAAAAATTTATGTATATCCTCATCTTTTCCCCCTATGCAATGGCATGGACGAAGCCTGAGAAAACCCTCGGGCGGCAAACTCAGATCGGCACGAAAAAAACGGAAGTATGAGATTGGAAGAGACCCGATGCTGGCGGTCATAGGCAAGGATAAACTCAGAAAAATCAGAGCGCAAGGTGGCAACTATAAAATGCGGATGGTGGCGGCGCAATATGTCAACCTCACCGACCAAAAGACAGGGACAACCAAAAGGGTGGAGATAAAAGACGTGCTGGAAAATGCCGCAAATCCCCACTACGTGAGAAGGGATATCATCACCAAGGGATGCATCATCGCAACGGATGAGGGGAAAGCAAGGATCACCTCGCGCCCGGGGCAGGATGGATGCATCAACGCTGTTTTGATTGAGGAAGATGAGGGATAAATGGGTGATATGGCCCATCTATATCGATGCCACTGCGAGCAGGAAGCAGGGGAGGAAAATTTCCAGGGAACGTGCCGTAAAAAATCCCACCGCCGATGACATTGTAAAGGCGGCAAAGAAACTCGGTTTGAACCCAGTGAAGGAGGAAAAGTCGTACCCGAAAAGATGGTGGAGACGGGAAGGAAGGGTGCTGGTGGACAAAAAAGAACGAAAAATGAGCATCCTGGTGAAAATTGCAGAAAATGTTAAACAAAGTAAACTTAATATATAAACAACATATTCTCAAGATACATTTTTGTTGAAAACAAGTGAGGGCTGCATTATGGAACACTTTTTATATTGTCTTAGAATGTTAAGTTTATATATTAAATAAACTAAGATAACATTTTATATGTATTTCTTTTTCATCTCGTCTATCACAAACACAGCGCCCTTCATTTTTGCCTTTTTTGCCTTGAGCCGCTGCACCTTGTTGAACACATCAATCGAGATGAGCGATGGATGGGTACCTTCAAAAAGAATGTCCTCCCACTCCACCAGGCCACAGTACACAGGATTGGAGAGGATGCGCGATACGGTCTTTCTATCCCACATTCCCTCTTTTTTCGTCTTCATGCCGGCGCCGTTCAGTGCCTCTGCAATGGCAGCCATGCTTTCTCCCGAAAGGTAGCGTGAAAAGATAATATTGACCACCTCCGCTTCCTCGCGCACAGGAACCAGATTCCCCCCTTCATACCGGTAGCCAAACGGCGCCGGGCTGCCCAGCAGCCCCTTTCCCTGCTTTGCCTTCTGCTTCATTCCATCATACACGCGTTCGCCGATCTGCTCGCTCTCAAGCTGGGCGATACGCTGGATGATGTCCATGACGAATCGGCCCATTGCCGTGCTTGTATCCAGGCTTTCCGTCATTGAAACAAATTCCTTGTTTTTTTGCCGCAACTGCTCCATCATTATCATGAAATTTTTTGAATTTCTGTGGATGCGGTCCATTTTCATGACCAGAAGAATATCCCAGCGATCCATCTCTTCCATCATTTGCCGGTAGGCCGGGCGTTTCACATCCCTGCCGCTGTAACCATCGTCAATGTATTCTCCCGCAATTTCCCAGTCTCTCGCCTTGCAGTAGTTTCGCAGCTTTTCAAGCTGACTGTCCAGGCTGAATCCTTCCTTTGCCTGATCCTCCGTGCTCACCCGGGTGTAGAGAGCTACTTTTTTCATACTAATCGTGGCCATCGGTCTACCGTTGGCCACAATAACGACAGGGGATATAAAATTTGCCAAATTTTTTAGTTGAACACATCCGTCTCTTAAGTTTACTTAGTATATAGACTTAATTTATTTAGGCTGCAATAAAGCGGATTAAAATGAAAGCGGCGTTGCATTTACGGCAGAGAACTATCAGCGATACAAATTTGTGAGGTGGAGAGGGGGGATTTTGTGAAAATATGCCAATGTATTAAATGCTATAGGATAACAAGTAGCATAAAGAGCATTTGCGGAACTACAAAATCACCCGGGCAAAAATGAAAAACACCATCTTTCATAATCATTTCATAGAAAATGTACCGTGTTCATGGCCGTTGCTACAACCAAATACTTTAAACCCCTTCTTTTTTACTACCATGCAGAAAAGCAAGGGCATGCACGACCAGCTCTTCATCAAAATGGAGAAACTGTTCTCATCCACCTTTCTCCGGCATGCCTACATAAAATTTTTTGAAAGGGCAACGATTGAAGAATTTCAAATGGCAGACATACAGAAGAACGATGCGGTGCTTCACATTGGGTGCGGCCCCCTTCCAAACACACTCATTTCCCTTGCACGGCACAGTGACGCCACCTATGTGGGAATTGATCGTGACCCCGAATCGGTTGCCATTGCGCAGAAAATGGTGGATGAATATCATCTGAAAAATGTCACCATAGAACACGGGGATGCACTTCACTATCCACTGGGAATCTTTGATTTTATCATTATCTCATTTGGTGTCGAACCGAAAGAGGAGATCTTCGAGAGAATGAAATGCGAAATGAGAGACGATGCGCGCATTATTTACCGGAAACAGTGGGATTTCATGGATGCGATATACGGGAGAAGGGATTTCATCCCCCAGGGCTTTGAAGTTGTGGATGTTCATCATAGGCGGGATATGCTCAAATCATACCTGCTCAAAAGAATACAATAAAATATTAAACTTAGTATATTTAATATAGATATTATATACTCTTAATATATACTCAGGATATAATCTCCTTTCTTGCAGCAAGCCCGAATCCCACTATCACCCGTTTCACTCCCGCAATGTCCCTGTTGAGTTCATTATCTCCCGTGTCCACAAACAGAACCGGAGTGTGCATCAGTTTATGGGGTGTGGAGACAATGATGATATTTTCAACTCCAACCTTTTTGATGACATTACTGCTTATCTGCTGGTTTCCCCTCCCGAACACACATCCCTGGCTCCCGAGGGGACTTACGAGTATCCGCGCATGCTTGCCTGATATTGCATCCAGAATTTCCCTCTCATTTGCATCCTTTGCCACCAGCACACCGTTTTCAATGACATCAACCCCCAGCAGTGTTTTGTCAACCCCCATCTGTTTTCCCACTTCCTTCAATGTACCACCTGGTCCGAGAACGAAGGTGCCCCTCCGGCATATCAGGGAGAGAAACGATGCGATCTCCCTTTTTGCGTCGTTCTCGCTTCCGAAAATCCTTTTGGCATTCTGGAGGAGATGTTTCAGTGAAAGGGAACGGGCAGAGCCGAAGAAACGCAGGACGAATTCATCATTGATGTACGCCCTTTCGCTGGCATCCATAATCTCCCTCTCCACCACCTCAGCGTCCCCTCGCATGAACCCTCTCACAATCTCCCTTCCTGCCGGCGGGTTCACCGCAAAAACGCCGGAGTACATTTTCACTCCCGCGGGAATCCCCAGTATTGGCACCGACATGCCCACCACCTCATATATATCTCGTGCCGTCCCATCGCCACCCACGAACACGATGGCGTCCACACCCTCTGCGAGGAATTTCCGGCATGCTCTTCTGGTGTCATCTGCCGTTGTTCTGCCCATGGGTTCATACACAATTTTCCCCTCGGTGTAATCTCCTCCCATGGAAGAAGAACAGGTGAGTATGTCCGCATCAAGGTCTCTGCAGAACTCCCGTGCCCTTCCAGGGGCCACAGATTCCCCGCCGCGTCGCAGTGCCTCCTCTATATCATCCGTTCCCTTCAGGCCGATTTTCCCGCCCATTCCTGCATAGGGATTGACCACAAATCCTATACGCATGGTAAATTGCTCAGCGCCTCCCGGATGAGTTCCTCCGGGTACTCATAGTCCTGCAGCATATGGCGGTGATAGAGGTCGTAGGCACCAAGGTCGAAGTGACCGTGGCCGCTGTTTATGAAACAGATGGTCTTCTCCTCGCCGCTTTCCCTGCACCGAATCGCCTCGTCAATGACAGCCCTGAGCCCGTGTGCAGCCTCCGGCGCGATGACAAACCCCTCCGTGCGGGAGAATAGGGTGGCAGCCTCGAAGACCTCGTTCTGGTGGTACGCCCGTGCCTCTATCAGCCCCTCTTCCACGAGCTTGCAGAGGAGGGGAGCATCTCCATGGTATCTCAGACCGCCCGCATGGATGGCAGGGGGAACGAAGGAATGGCCCAGCGTGAACATCTTCAGAAGGGGCGTCTGGCAGGCGGTGTCGCCGAAATCATAGGTGTAGGCTCCCTTCGTGAGCGTGGGGCATGCCGTGGGCTCGCATGCAATACATGTGATGTCCCTCCCCTTCAGTTTATCCGGTATGAACGGGAAGACGCCGCCGGAAAAGTTGCTCCCCCCGCCCACGCATCCGCACAGTATGTCGGGATAGGCATCCATCATCTCGAACTGCTTTTTCATTTCAAGGCCCATCACCGTCTGATGCAGCACCACGTGGTTCAGCACCGATCCGAGAGAGTATTTCGTATTCTCGTTTTTTGCGGCATCCTCTATTGCTTCACTGATGGCAATGCCCAGACTCCCGGAGGTATCGGGCATCTCCTCCCGCACCCTTTTCCCGAAGGATGTCCGCTCGCTGGGGCTTGGAGTGATGTCTGCCTCCCACACCTGCATCAGTATGCGGCGGTATGGCTTCTGTTCATAGCTGCATCTTACCATGTACACCGTGCACTGGAGATCGAAAAAGGAGCATGCAAAGGCAAGGGCAGAGCCCCACTGTCCGGCACCGGTTTCCGTGGTCAGCCGCTCCACCCCCTCCCGCGCGTTGTAGTATGCCTGTGCCACCGCGGTATTCGGTTTGTGGCTTCCCGGAGGACTCACGCCCTCCCACTTATAAAATATTCTGGCCGGCGTTTTCAGAAATTGCTCAAGGCGCCGGGCCCGGTAAAGGGGAGTGGGTCTCCATATACGATAGATGTCCCGCACCTCGTCAGGAACAGGAATCCATCGTTCCTTACTCATTTCCTGTGCAATGAGTTCTTTCGGGAAAATCACCGAAAGGTCCTCCGGCGTTATTGACTCGTGTGTGGCAGGGTGAATGGGTGGCGGAAGGTCCACGTCTGCATGGATATTGTACCATTTATCCGGAATGCTTTCCTCATCCAGCATAATCTTATCTCTCTCCATATACCGGTATGTTCCGGCAATATATAAAATTTTGTATAATTTTATACTTTAACGTATAATTTTATACTTTATAGCAAGTTTATTATTATCTCTCCGGTTACT
>QMSU01000001.1 GCA_003650975.1 Thermoplasmata archaeon | reverse complement strand
GATGAGTCTCGTGTAATTTCGGGCACGGTGGAGAAGCTGAGAGAGAGGGGTTCTTTCAGGGAGATGTTCCTCACATCATGCGCACCGGATGCAATGGTCACATGATAGGTTTTTCCCTGCTCGAGCTTCAGCTCGATGAACAGTGTGGTATCTTCCCAGGATTTGTCATAGGTGCATGAAGGAGAGATGGCGAGATTCTCCTCCACGGATTCTCTGTCCATCTCATGTGAGAATTTTATCTGCAGCGTGGTATGGGTGCCAACATTTTTCTCGCCGTTCTCTATGCTTGTATAGATAACTTCCGGTTGCGTGATATACACCTCAAAGGAGAAATTCTCCTGCATGAAATTGCCGCTTTTGTCTGTGATATAATCGGTTATGGTGATGCGATAGGTCCCCGGTATGTAATCCTGGAACTGGAGGGAGAGAAGGGTATCATTATCCTTCCAGATGGGAGAAAATGAGATCCACGGTTCCACGAGAATGGCATTGTGAAGGAGAGTATCCATGGGTTCCGAAAAGATGATGTCAATGGTGCCCTTCTCGAGTTCATCGTTGAAGGGATGTGCAGATATCACATACGGCGGATTCTCGTCTTCTGCAGATGTTTCGAAGGAAAAGGAATACTGGCCCATCATCTGTCCGCTCACCCTCCTTGCATTTCTTAGGGTAACAGTATATGTTGTCTCGTGGGCAAGACTCTGTGGATGGATAGTTACCTCGCTGCCGTCATTCCACTGGACAGTATAGGATACCGGGGGTTCGATGTGCATCCCCTGAAGAACGGATGTTTTATTCATGGCATGGGAAAATGTTATCTTTATTGTGGTGTAGATGGGCACATTCCTCTCACCTGATTGCGGGCGGTGGTCCACCACGGTGGGCGGACCCGTATCCACGGTGAACTTCCATGAAATCTCGCTCACCTGGCCGATGCTGTCCTTTCCCCTGAGCAGGAAGGTATACTCCCCGTCGGGCAAATCGGTATAGATGGCAGAGGTTTCATCCCCCCAGGTGTGCCATTCTGCTTCGTATCCCTCCAGTCTGTATGAAAACAGCACGTTTCCGAAGTCATCACTCCCCTGCCACTCAAAAGTGCAGTTCCGGTATCCGTACACATTTTCAGGCGTGGCAAGAAATGAGAGTGATGGCGGAGAATCTGGCGGGGGTTTCCCGGCGGTGCATGCATCCACATAGTGGGCGACAAACGGATGGTTATTGTCAGGCGGGTCCGAGTAGGAAGTATTCCCCGCAGAATCGAATACCACCGCTATTGCCATTATGTTGTCCCTGTGTATCTCATATCCGTGATGCGAGGCATTCCACACCACGGTGTTTTCCACCTGTTCCCCTGCGGCGAGTGTCACCGCCTCATTTACCGCATATCCCAGGAATCCAAAATGGTAGGGTTCCCCTGCATCGTTGTTCCAGCGGGATGTGGGTTCCACCATATACACCTTCAGAATGCCGTCATATTCCACGTTTTCGTTGTTGTGCACCGTGAGATGCACCTCCACTGCATTGCCTCCAAGCCATTTGAGATTCAGGGTGAGCGTGATATCGCTTCTCTCCCTCTGAAGAGAGGACTGTATGGCATTCTCAAAGGTCTCCCTGCTCTTCTTTCCGAATATGACCTCATAGCCACCATCAAAAAACGTGGTGGGATAGCCGTACACATTGTAATATGATGCTCGTGCTGCTGCATCGCCGTTTTTATCGGCAACCAGAGATACGTAATAAAACGGGTACTGGCCGGAGGTATAAATGTCATGCAGAATATCCGAAACGGCGGGACAGGCATGGCATGTGGTGGTGGTGGCCTCCTCGCAGAACACATTCCCGCGGGCCTCCGCTATAATAAAGAGAAAAAAGAAGGATATGGCCACGATGATGAACTTCTTCATGGGGCTACAATCGTTTTCCTGTTTTAATTTTTGCCATGAGTCCTGCGGCGATGGCGCCCAGCGCCACGACCAGCTCGAATCCGGGTGTTCCTGATTTCTCCTTCACTTCCAGTTCGCGGACCATATATGTCTCGCCGTTGTTTGCCGACACATTGAGTTCTATTGTTCCCTTGATGGCCTCAAACTGGGTTTCCCATGCTTCACCGTTGTACTGCATGGGAAGGTACCAGCAGGCATCGCCTATGCAGTACTGGAGTGTGACATTGGTCACATTTCCGGTGACCTCCGCATACACGGTGATGGTGTCGCCCACCTGTGGGTGTTCCGGTTCCCAGTAAACATTGTCCACGGATGCTGCCTGTGCAAGAGGGAAAAATGCAAGGAGAAACAGAAGGAGGATGAGTTTTTTCACAATTTCACCTTGTAGAGAGATATGCTGTCGCTGTACTCGTCTGACTGGGTATATCCCTTGACGGTGAGCTGGATGAAGCCCTCGTCCATGATTTCATTGTCATCGTAATCCTGATTCCACTGCCATTCAAAGGGAGTGGAAATGTCGGTATGCATCACCTCCCGTCCGCACCCGCATGCCTGCATGAGTAAAAACTCCACCCGTGAGATGTCGCTGTCGGCGCGCACCTCGACATTCACGTCGCCTATCACCACCTGTCCGAGGAGAGGCATCACCCGTATTCCAAAGAGATAGATACCGTAGCGGGGCTTGGTTATCTTGATTTTATCCCCCGCAAGCTCATCCGTCAGTGGCATGGTCACCCTGAGGGTGGCAGGTTCGCTTGTTGCCTCATGCTCATCGGTGGCGGTCACCGTGATGGTGTAGGTGCCATCGTTCTCCCATGCGTGGGATGCCTGGAAGCTTGTGCCCGAATTCATCATGTCGGTGCAGAATTCATTGCCATCGCCCCAGTCAAAACAGTAGTATATTCTGTCTCCATCCGGATCGGTGGCGGTCACGGTGTAGGTGTAACTTTTTCCCGTCTCTCCGTCAGTGGTGCCCGTGATGGTGGGCTTCCCTGGAGGACTGTTGGCGTTAATGTCGCTCGGCAGAGAGACTGCCAGAAGCATGACGGCCACAATTAAAGGAACCATCTTTTTCATTTTTCAATCACCAACTTAACATTGTATGACCATATAAAAGTTTAACTATTGTTAACTCATGCATTTCGCAGTATTGCATAAGGTCAAAGTTGAGAATTGTGGCGGTTCAATTTCTGTTCCTACTCCACCACCAGATAATCTGCCACCTTGTTGGTATCCGCGAGCAGGAACTCCTCGCTCATGTGCAGCGCATCCACAGGGCATGCATCATTACACTGAGAGCAAAAGATGCACCGTCCAATGTAAATGCGTATTTTCTTTTCTTCCTCCTTGAACTCAATGGCCTTCGATGGGCACACTTTGATGCACATCTTGCATCCTGTGCACTTTTCACGGTCATAGACAATTTTCCCCCGGAACGTTTCGGGGTCCGCCACCGGCACCGGGGAAATGAGCGTTGCTTTCCCCGCCTGCACGTCCTGCAGGTACTTCCCCACGTTCTTTGGGGCGTACTTTGCCGGAAACAGATTGGTGAAGGGCTTTGTGAACATCTGCTTCAGCAGCTGGCCGAGCATGGGAAGCATCAGAACCACCCCACATCAAACTGGTTATCCCACATGAGGAGCACCAGGCCAAACAGTGCAATGAGTGTCACCGTAATCCAGTACACACTCACCACCTGGGTGATGCGCAGACGGGCCATACCGGCACGCACGAGCGTCACGGAGAAGAGCAACACCAGAAATACCTTCAGAAGGAAGAACAGGAAATCGACGAGTATGGTGAAGTCTCCCAGTGCCACATACTGCTCAAGCACGGGAGAAATGTTGTACGGGAAGAAGAGCACGATGACCAGCGATGCCATGGCAAAGGTTTTCACCCCATCTGCAAGGTAGAACAGTGCGAGATTTCTCCCGGAATATTCGGCGAGCAACCCGTGGGCAATTTCTGTTTCTGCCTCGGCCACATCGAAGGGTATCTTGGCAACCTCTCCCGGGGTCACAATAACCAGTGCCAGGAGGAGAATAAACGCCCCTATCAGTCCCAGAAGACCCACGCTGTTCCATATGGGATTTCCTGCAATGAGTGAGAGACTGAATACATCCCCTCCAGCGGTGCTCAACTTCCACACAATGGCAATGATAACCACCGCCAGCGGGAATTCGTAGGACATCATGGTCACCATCTCCCTCTGTGCCCCCACGGTGGCAAAGGGGGAACCCGATGCGAATCCGCCGGCAACCATGGCAAGGGATGGTATGATGAGCAGATAGAGCACAAGGATGATGTCGCCATGCCCTCCGAGCAGTGCCCCGTTTTCAAACACCTGGTCAAGGCCGCCCATGGGAATGTAGAGCAGCAGAATGATGGATGATGCCAGGCACACGAGCGGGGCCATGCTGTACATCCACCCCACCGCGTTTTCAGGCAGCACCGTTTCCTTGTTCATGAGCTTTATCACATCGAGGAATGGCTGGCGTATGGGAGGGCCAACCCGTTTCTGCATGTGGGCCACAATCTTTCTGTCTATACCCTTGTACACAAGGCCGAAGAATAAGCCAAATATTGCAATGCCGATGCTTCCGAATACCGTCATAATCAGCAAATCGCCCGTCATTTCATCAACCTCCTTGTCTTCTGAACAGAGAGACGGTGAAGATGCTCTGCGGTGAGAACCCTTTCCCGGTTATCCTCCACGATGGTGACGCGGTTGGTGCATGACATGCATGGATCTATGGATGCGGCAACAATGGGAATGTCCGCAATCTGCATATCCATGAGCATGGGGCGCCAGGAGAGTATGTTGATGTAGGTGGGGGCCCGCACCTTCCAAGCATAGAGGTATTCGAAGCCCTCCTTCAGTTTGACGTAATGGATGGCCTCACCCCTCGGTGCCTCATGCCGGGCGATGGCCTCACCCTCCGATTTCTTTATCTGATTGATGACCTTCATGACCTTCGGTTCGGCAAGAATTTCCCCTCCCGGCATCTCGTCGAGGGCCTGCTCTATTATCTCCATTGACTGCTTTACCTCCAGAAGTCGCACCACTATCCGGTCATAGGTGTCCCCCAGCGTCTCTCCGGTGAGCATATCGGGGGTGATGGCCTTCACCTCGAAATCAGGATAAGCATAGTAGGGCATGTCCTGGCGCACGTCCTTTTTGACGCCGCTCGCCCTTGTGGTGGGGCCGGCAGTGGCAAGTTTCATGGCATCTTCCTTGGTGAGAATGCCAATCTCCCGCGTCCTCATCTTGATTGTTTTGTCCTGCAGGAACAGCTTTGCAATTTTGTCAAAGCCCTCCGCGTAGTATTTGAGCATTTCCCTGATTTTCGGGATGTGTTCCTCCTTTATGTCCCGTCGCACCCCCCCGTACATGAGCACGTCCTTGGGTACCCGCTGCCCGTTGACGAGTTCCAGGATATCCATCACCTTTTCCCTCACCATCCAGACATAGTGGAGGAGCGAGTCGAATCCCAGTTCATGGGCGGCGACGCCGGCCCACAGCAGATGGCTGTGTATCCGCTCAAGTTCGCCCTGAATGACTCTGATGTACTGCGCCCTCTCCGGCACCTCGAACCCTACAATTTCCTCCACCGCCATCACCAGGCAGGAGGGATGGCAGAAGTTGCAGATACCGCAGATTTTCTCCGCGGTGTATATGCTCTGCACGGGATTGTTGCGGTTCATGCCAATCCACTCGATACCACGGTGGTTCTGGCTGCAGAACACGTCCACATCCACAATGCGCTCTCCCTCGATGGTGCATTTTATCATTATTGGTTCCTTGAGCGCAGGATGGATGGGCCCCACGGGAATTTCATACTTCATGGCTTCCACCCCTCGTACAGTTTGTTGGTTTCCTTTGGTCCGGTTTCGTCCCTCCTCCAGGGATACACACCCTCGGGGAAGTCGGGTGTGAGGAAAAGATGACGTTTATCGGGAAGGCCCTCCACCTCCACACCCATCATCTCCGTTATTTCCCGTTCAGAGAAAATGATTGCGGGCACAATATCGGTGAGAGATGGCACCGAGAGGTCTGTTTTCGGAATAATAACCTTGAAGGTGACGGCAAATTCCTCGAGCCATTTCCCGTAGCCGAGCATGAAGTGGTAGTTGAGTTCCACATCATCTCCAAGATCGGCGGTTGAGATGATGCTGAAGTGGGGATACTCCTCTGCAATTTCCTGCAGGAAGGAAACGGCATCCCGCAGGTTCTCCCGCCCCACGGTCACCCATACACCCTTCCTTTTGACCCTGTTCTTCACGCCGGTCTCCCGTTCACTCAGTCGTACCTCGTAACCCTTCTCCTGGAACTGCTGCATAATCTCCTCTGCATTCATTTTTTCTCCACCCCCTCCAAGAACTGCCATGCCTTCACCACACCATAGATGATCGCCTCCGGCCGCGGCGGGCAACCCGGCACGTATACGCAGGTGGCATCGGGAATCAGACGCTCTATGGGTCCCTCGAGATGGTATGATTCGTGGAAGACGCCGCCGCCTATGCCGCAGGCGCCCACCACCAGGATGACCTTCGGGTCCGGCGTCTGTTCATAGATGCGTTTCACCTTCTCGGCCATGTCGCTGGTGACGGCTCCCGTGAATGCGATGACATCAGCATGTCGGGGGTTGCCCACCAGCTTTATGCCAAATCGTTCCGCATCGTAGCGCGGCGTGAGCGCGGCGATTACCTCTATGTCGCAGCCGTTGCACGAGCCGCTGTTGACGTGAAATACCCATAACGCCCGTTTAAATGCTTTTGAAATCATAGTACCTCCATTACAAATAATACCACAAATATGAGGGCCGCAATGCCCACAAACCATCCGATATAATCATTCAGCATGCCGCTGTGCATCTTTTTCATTGAGGTGTAATATCCCTTCAGTGCCTCGGTGAATCCCCAGTAAAGGTTGGATGCCCGCACATGCATTGCCTCCTTGCTTGGCTCTGCCACACCGGAGAAAAAGGGCTTTGCCTGCTCTCCTGTTTTATGATTCCTTCGCCCCGCAGCGCGGATGATGTATGCGATGATTGCCACCACAATGGCCGCAAGCACCAGTATGAGCGGGTCCCAGAATCCACCGATGGTCTTCAGCATCATCAGTATCATGTGCCCACCCCCATGACCGCTTGGATATACGCCCCATAATTCATCAGCGCATTCACCGCCGGATCAACCAGATGCTCAATGACCATATCGGGGAAGAGACCGAAGAAGATGATGAGTGCGGCAAGAGCGATCATGCTCGCGAGCATTGGTTTCGGAACCTCCCTGCATTCGGTGAGTTTCGGTCCGGTGAATACCGCCTGGAATATCTTGATAAATACGGCAAGCATCATGATGCTGGCGAGAATGGCAATTATCGAGAGAATCGGGCTCACCTTGTACACCGATTCGTAGATGATTATCTTCGATGCAAACCCGTTCATTGGCGGAAGGCCTGCTGCAGCCGCAAGCCCCACAAGGAACAGAACAGACGTGTATTTCATGGAGTGCGCAAGCCCTCCGAGCTTGTTCAGACTCCGTTCCCCTGTGGCATAGATGACACCCCCTGCAACCAGGAAGAGAAGGCCAATGTCAAGCACATCGTTGAACAGATGGAACATTCCTCCGCGCAGTGCGGTCACCGTGTATTCCTCCGAGTTGAGAAATCCATAGAGCCCCACACCCATTGCGAGGAGTATGTAACCCACCTCTGCCACCGCGGCAAATGAAATGAGGCGTTTTATGTCGTCCTGGACCAGCGCCATGGTCACCCCGATGAAAATGGAAAGAAGTCCGAATATGATAATGACCGCCGGGATGATGGCATGCAATGATTCATTGTAAATGGTGAAGCACACCCTGAACAGCGCATACATGCTTGCCGCCGTGGTGGGAATGAGTACCATGGAGATGGCGCCGGGCGCCTCGCCGTATGCATCAGGGAGCCACATGTGCATGGGTGCGGCCCCTGCCTTCAGGGCAAATGCCGAGAACAGCAGCACCAGTGCTATCTTGTCTATGTGGGTGGACTGCATGGCCTGTGCTATCGCCGCCATGTTCAGCAGGTCATACTCCCCATAGAGAAGGCCGATGGAGAAAAGCACAAAGAGGGCACCTATGGAGGAGATGATGATATATTTGAGGGCGGCCTCACTGGTACTTCCACGCCGGAATTCATAGGCAATGAGGGCCGCTGCCGCAATGGATGTGACCTCCAGAAACACAAACAGATTGAACAGATCGCCGGTGAGTTCCATACCAAGCATTCCCACAAGCATCAGCAGGAAGAGCGTGTAGAACCTGCCGCCCCGTTCCTTGATGTCTGAAAATGAGTAAATCAGTCCCAGAAGCGATATGAGCACGCTTATGAGCACCATGAATGCGCTCAGCCCATCGATTTCAAGAACGATTCGGATGGGAACCGCCGCTTGTGTGGGGATGGTCTGTGTTGTGGATGATGCACCCATAACGTATATCTGAATACCGTTGTCAAAGACATCCTGCACAAGAAGAATCGCGAGAATGAAGGTGAGTGCGAGAGCTATGAACACCACGGCATTCCGCGCTTTTCTGCTCACCCTGTCTATCAGTGGCGTGAGAAAGGCAGTGAGCAGGGGGATTGCAATCACCAGCGCGGGGAGATGGTCCATTATGTTCATTCTCTCAACCTCCTTACCTTTTCACTCTCAAGGGTGCCGTAGTGGCGATATATGTTTATTGCGAGGGACAGAATCAGTGCGAGCACCGCCACACCGATGACAATGGAGGTGAGGGTGAGTGCCTGGGGCACAGGAAGCACCATTTTTCCAGGGATGTCTGCCGGGGAAACATCCGGTGGCAGATCGGTGAATATGGGGGCGAAACCCCCCTTGCGGTAACCCAGTGTTATGAGAAAGAGATTGACACCGCTCTCCACAATGGTGAGACCTATGGCCATCTTTATAAGATTCCTCTTGAAAAGCATGGCATACATGCCTATGGCGATCAGTGCCACAACCGTGAAAAAGGGTATGTTGTAAATCATTGTTCCTTCACCTCCCTCGAAACAAGTGCAAGCATGAGCACGATGGCCGAAAGTCCCCCTATCACCTTCATCCCCACGGCAATGTTGAGAATGGGCAGGAATCCTCCACTGTTGAGGGGGCTTTCTCCCCAGCCGGGAATCTGTCCGAACAGGGGCTCTCCCACCAGAAAGTTCGAGAGGAATGCGGATGCCAGAATGAAACCTGCAATGGCGACAATGACAAACACCAGACCACCCAGACTCTCAAAAATGGAGAGGTTTTCCTCTGCCATTTTTTTCTCGATGGTTTTTGAGCCATAGGCCACAATGAGCAGGGCAACAGCGGATGCGCCGATTGCCCCTCCCTGGAAACCCCCTCCGGGTGTGAGATGCCCGTGAAGAATCACGTAAAACGAGAAAATCAGAACCATCGGGAACAGCATACCCGCTATCGTCTGGACGATGACACTCATTTTTTCGTCACTCATGTTTTCGACCTCCGAAAAGCAGCATTACCCCGGCTATCGCGGTGAAAAGCACCGTTGCCTCTCCCAGAGTATCGTAACCCCTGTAGTCGAAGACCACACTGGTGACCGCATTGTTGGCCCCTGTTTCGTTCACCGCGCCATATTCCCATTCCCCGGTGGTGCTGTTATAGCTTCCGATTATTCTGTCATCCATGCTGGACGGCGGTGCTCCGAAATCGCGTATGTCATATGCCGCATAGAACAGAAAGAGGCAGAATACCACAAACCCGATAAAGGCAAGTTTCTTCATTTTTCCCCCTCCATTCTGTAGGTTGCTCGGATGGTGATGATCAGAATCGCCGTGGTGAGCGCTGCTCCCACTCCCGCCTCCGCAATGGCAACATCGGGAGCATGGAGTATGTAGAAATAGAGCGATAGAACCAGACTCATGGCGGCAAGTGAAATGACGCTTGCCAGAAGGTCCTTAAACCACACAGCAATCACCGCAGAGGCTATCATGAACACAGACAGCACCACAATCAACACCTCAAAAAGATTTATTTCAATCATTTTTTTCCTCCTCCAGATCATCCACCACCGCCTTGGCAGGTTTCACCCCGCTTCTGTGAGCCGCCCGCGCTATGGCATGCGCCCCTGTGGGATTGGTGAGAAGTATGGCAACCAGCGCAATGAACGAGTGGATGGCCATGGTAATCATCTGCTTATCCCCCTCATACCATTTCCACAGCCCGTAGCCAATCACCGCCAGGCAGATGGATATGCTGCCGAAAGTGGTGCATTTTGTGCCCGCGTGCAGTCTCGTGTACACATCCGGGAAACGGAGCAGGCCGAGCGAGCCGAGCAGGTTGAAGAATATTCCCACTCCCAGGAATATATACAAAATTTCCCACATCATAGTTTGCTCCCCTCCAGATATTTCGCGATGAACAGTGTGGTCACATATGACAGCAGTGCATAGACAATGGCCACATCGATGTATATTATCTCCTTGGTGGCCGCACCGAACAGCACCATTCCGGCAATAACCAGCGTGTTGATGGTATCCAGTCCCACCACCCGGTCAGGAATGGTGGGGCCCAGCACCACCCTCACCATCGCCATAGCAATTGCTATGAGCGCAAACACCAGTGTTATCATAAACGGGTTCATTCTCCTATCCTCCTTGCCCAATCAGGAAATGTTGAGCAAATTGGTCTGCATTCGCGAGGCATTTTTTCAAGCACCTCATCCTTTACATTTATCCAGTGAACATAGAGATTCCTTTCTTCGTCAACATCCACACTGAGCGTGCCAGGTGTGAGCGTGATGGAATTTGCCAGAACCGTAATGGCCAAATCGGTTTTCAATCCCGGTGAGATTTTCACTATGCCGGGCCTGATTCTGCCGGTGAGGACGCGGTATGCCACATCAAAGTTTGCCTTTGCCATCTCAAAAAAGAATCGCGGCAGATATGCCAGGAAGAATATCCACCGTTTCGGGTTGGCAAGCTTGAAGTCTTTCACAAAAATTTTTCGTGCCGCAAACCCTGCTATCGCTGCCATAACAATGCCTGCAATGATCTCATCTGTGCCCCACATTCTGCCATTAAACGTGAGCAAGAGCCATAAAACAAAACAAAACACCGCTGACGCTATGAAGGCTATCATCAGTGGAGAAATAGAAATTTGGTATATAAAAATTTACATTTTGCAAAGTAAACGGGCATCGGCAGCATTTTTTATGGGGTGAACTGTGTTCATCTCAACATTTCCTTGCAGTGAATGAATGACGGAAACCTTGCTTGCCGTTACAGTGTGTAAAAACTTTTAAAATGATAGATGATATGAAATAAGATAACGTTGATAAAGGCGTAAAAAAAGAGGTTTGGACAATGGATAATGGTGAGCAAATGGCCATTATGGAATGCCCCCTGAGTTATTGTTTGAGCAATGAAAATAATCAAGAGATAGCCGAGGGGGAGGCACATGCCCGGCTCGATGAAGAAACGCTCTCCATTCTGCCAAAGTTTGGAGAGGTTCTGTTTATTTCATACCGGGACATCTTCGAGGTTTCCGAAAAAGACTACAGGATTCATCTGATGTTATCTTCCGGAGAAACCCTCACCCTCTCCAATCTTGGGTACAAATATGAGGATTTTCTGAGGGTGTTATCAAAGTTGCGAAATGAACTGCTTTTGAAGGATATGCTCATGCATGAAACACTGAGAAAATCAGGTGCAGAGGCAGAATTTGTTCTCTATGCTGAAAACGGGGTGGAGCAGCAAAAGGGAAAGTGTGAACCACGCCTGTATGAAACGGCGATGGTAATACTCCCCGAAAAAGGGGAGATCTTCAGAGTTCCGTACAGCAGCATTTCCAAAATTAACGAAGAAGATTATGCACTTGCCATTGAAATGGAATCTGAAAGAAGAATCGTTATTTCAAAGATGGGGGCACAGTTCGATCCATTTACCACAACCCTTTCCCGCCTGATGAATGAACTTTCCATCAAAGTGCAATCGTCCCTCAAGGAATTATTACCCCGTGCGAATCCTATGGTATTGAGACAGGCTGCCAGGTTCATGAAGGAAGGCAGGGCAGCCAAAAGAAGTGATATAGAGTCAATTTCTCCGGAACTGTGGAGGGAGATGGAAAATAAACTGGACATCATGGGGTTAAAGGAGGAATACGAGCTCCTGAAATCCCTCTCACAACAGGAAAAGATATGCATAGGGCTGAAGCGCGGACTCTTGGGCGATTTGACAGGTGAATATATCTGGTTTTTAATCCCGATTTACGACACCAACGAAACAAAGCCTGGAAACGCGGTGGCCCTGGAAGCCACATCTGGTGAAGGCGGCGGAAAAGCAACGTACTTCTTCAAGCTTGTCAGCAGAAAAGAATACCCCACTTTCGAAAATATGGAAGATTTGCACCGGGAAGCGGATAATTTCATAAAAAAGATTAACCAATGCATGCTCGCCATTAATTTCAGGCGTGAGCCGATTTATCTGCCTGATGAGAAACTGGAAGACCCTCGATATCAAAAATATAAATTTGCCATTGCCAAAATACCGGAGCTCAGACTTCTGCGGGAGCGTTTCATCGGCAGAGTGATCCATTCATCCCATGAACAATGGAAAAAGGATGTAATGGATTTATTGAAATTCAATGTAAGTACACAAAATGATGATGCAAAGTGGAGGCAAGGTGAAAAAGATGGATGATAATAAATGGTTTATTGAATCTGTTTCCTGTTCAGAGGATAGTGTGCAATCAAAAGAAGAGATGGAAAAAATCATCCCTTCGGATTTGCCACATGGATGGGAAGAGACATCAAGGATTTCAGGTAAAGGATATATTCATGTAAAATTAGGACATTTGTCTCCTTATCCAAAACACGAGCAGGTGCCATGTCTAAAAGTACTCGTTGGCGAATTCCCCAGTTTAGAACTATCAAAATATGATTTTGTCTCTGATTTGACTGTCTCATGGGTTGAAGATAAAGATATGTTAGACCTGAAGAAGACCAATGAGAAGCCCTTTAAGGAACTTGAAGAAGCAAAAAGAAAACTCGAGCAATTTAAAGGTGACATTAAGTTTTTTCCTAAGGAATTAAAAGAGGTTGAAGCACTTCTTAAGAATGTAAAAAAAGAGCTACCCAAATTTAAAGAGGTGCGATATCTTGGTGAAAAAACAAGGGCGACAGTGGATGAAAACGGGAGAAAACGTATTTTTTCCATTCTGGTAAATAGATTTTCTATATATGGTTCCCTGGTTTCAGTTGCCAACCAGTTGGATCCAGGCAGCAAACCGATACACTCAATAAGCTGTGAAAAGATATGGCAAAAACATGAACCGGTAAGGATTAGGGACGGATGCAATTGTAAGGCATGTTCATGCCACTTTGAAAGTGAGGGATGTTCCACTCTAAAAAAGGAGGGTTATATTCATAGAGAAGAGGTAGAGAATCTACTCCGTTTAATAATTTTCAGGATTAGAGGTGAAAAACCAGAAAAAGAACCGTGGGTTGAGATTATGCGGGGTTCAAAGAAAATTGAGTCTCCAAAAGAAGGAATGGAAATCAAGAAAGGCGATATCATCAAAACAAAGAATGCAGAGATAAAGATCAAAGATGGTTTGGATAATGAAATCGCTATTAAAAATAATACCGAAGTAAAGCTCAGCGAGTCAGAAACAGAAGCTATTTTGGAGCAAACAATGGGTGAGATAAGAGCAAAGATTAAAAAATTGCCAAAGGATGGTTTAAAGGTTAGAACTCCGCAGGCAGTTTGTGGTGTTCGTGGCACAATTTTTGGTCTCCATGTTGAAAAGGATGTGACAACCATTACTGTAGTTGAAGGAAAGGTTGAGTTTTCTGACCTAAAAGGCAATAAGGTGATTGTAAAGGAGAACCCGTTCTGTATTTGTTCAAAGGAGCAGGGTTTACAGATGCCTGTTACTGTCCCTTTTAATCTTAAAGAAAAATTTGAAAGGGGTGAAGGTGTATAAAATGTGTGAAAAAGGTGATTGAAACATGCCAGGATATATGCATCCCTGCCGCTACTGCAACGAGCTTATTCCACCGGACTCAAATGTCTGTCCAATGTGCGGCAAGGTAAACCCTCTGGGACCTTTGAGATGTCCCAGATGCAGAAATCCGGTACGGAAAAATTACAAGGTTTGCCCCAGCTGCGGACTGAACCTGGAGATCGCATGCCCGTATTGCGGGGAAATGACTTTCTTTGGCGATTACTGTGAGCACTGCGAGAAAAGGCTGGTGGTTATCTGCCCGAAATGCAAAACCGAGCAACCCCCCATAGAAGGGAAATGTATAAAATGCGGTAAGCCATTAAAAATAGGTGGTAACGATGTCTGATGGAAAGTTTATTGCCTTTACCGATAATTATGCGGACAACAGTACCGAGGCGGGTTTTCAGTTCACATTCTTCTGTGACAACTGTCGTGAAGGGTATAAAACCAAATTCATTGAATCAAAAAGCCATAAAAAAAGGGGGTTACTGAGAGGGATAGGAAAGCTTGCGGGCGCAGCCGCCTCTATCACAGGTGACTACAGATTCGGATATGGTGTGGAGAGGGGCACAGATGTAATTTCTGAAAGATATCAGGGCATGTCTCCCCAATGGCATAAAGAGCATGACGCCGCTTTTGAAAAGGCTCAAAATGAGGCCAAAGGGCATTTCCATCGTTGCCCAAAATGCACAAAGTGGGTATGTGAAAATTGCTGGAATGAGCAAACAAACCTCTGTGTGGAATGTGCTCCAAGAGAGGCTGTTGAGGTGGCTGCAGCAAGGGCAGGAAAGATGGTGGAAGACATAAGAAAAAAGGCAGCTGAGACTCAGGTATTTACTGGCAAAATTGAAGAAAAGATAACAATTTGTCCGGCCTGCGGAAAACCTGCGGGAAGTGGAAAATTTTGTGTGAACTGCGGCGCGCCACTCAAATTTGTTGTCTGTGAAAAATGCGGGGCAAAAAATCCCCCGGGGACCAGATTCTGTGGCGAGTGCGGCACGAGAATTGGTGATTGAGAGTTATACACTCTATACACTCAGGAAAGGTCACTGATCCTTTATCAGATGGCTTCCATCGCAGCTCGGTGAGGTGAAAGGATAGTTTTCTCTGCATGCCGCAAAGGAGAGACGGTGCTCTCTGCATGCCTCCTCAACCCTTTTAAGAAGCGAGAATCTTATGTTCCGTGGAAGATAGAAAGTATTGCCGTATCTTTTCCACGGATACGCTTTCACATCAACAATGTGCTCCATTCGCTTCATGGAATCGCTTCGCGGCTTTACAGTGGATGAGACAATGTGTGATGCATATGGGGCAACTGCAGCGACAATTGCCTCGATTTCATCATCATTTATTCCCGGGATTATGGGATCGAGACGCACGCTGCATGGGATACCGTGCTCCTGCAGTATGCGCAGTGCCTCAACTCTCCTTGACGGCGGGGGCGCGTGCGGTTCCATCTGATGGGCCCTGCTGTCATCGAGAGTGGTGATGGTCATGCTCACCGAGGCTCTCATTTCTGAAAGAATGTCTGCGTCCCGTGCCACCAAATCTGACTTTGTAACCACCAGCACCTTCACATCATTTTCCTTGAAAACGCGGAGGCATTTTCTGGTTGCCCCAAGTTTCCTTTCCTCGGGAGTATAGGGGTCGCTGCTGTTTGCCATGCTGATGTAGGTATCCACCACGTGGAGTTCCTTTTTGAGTCGTCTGAAAAGGTCTTTTTTCAGCCGCGCATGAAAGGCATCGGGGATGTAGGAGGTAATGTAGCAGTATACACAGGCATGTGAACAACCTGTATATGGGCTGAACGAATATTTCACCGGACATGTGCACCATGTACTGCCCCATGGGTCAAAGCGGGAGATGAGCACATCAATAAATAAGCGGAAGTTTAAAAAGCAACGTGCCTGCACCCACTTTTACTAAATATAGGTGAGTGCGGGCGCCGGAATTTGAATCCGGGGATAAGCCGTGGCAGGGCTTCATGTTACCAAACTACATCACGCCCGCTTCACATGTGTATATGTATTTATCTCAAATATTTTGTGGTTGAACAGAACGAGACTGTCAAGTGAACCACCCCCTATGTCATTCTCGCATGCCCTTATGAAAGATGGTAAGGAAGGCAGTTCCAGACATGTTCATCCCATGCGCTCTTTCTCAATCAGATGAACATGTGCATTTTTTATCTTGACAGTGCCGAACAGAACTCGACATGCAATAAAATGAGGGGGGTATGCACGTTTCATACCCCATGCACTCCTTTCTTCTCATGAAACACAATCGCATTCTCATAAGAACTGTAAGAATGAACAGCAACAACGTGCATTCACAAGATACGGAGCATGCCGACATCTATAAATATTGTCATTGCATATTCCCTCATGCCAGCGAAGGTAGATAAGGAGTGCTGTACTGCCTGCGGCATCTGTGCGGACGAGTGCCCGGTGGGGGCAATCACCGTGGAAGAGTATGCCGTGGTGAATGAGGACGAGTGCATAGAGTGTGGACAGTGCGTGGAAGCCTGCCCGAATGACTGCATAACCCTGGACTGAAATGAAGGAAGCCGTGGAAAAAGTCCTTGCAGAGATACGTCCGGCCCTCCAAGCAGACGGCGGGGACGTGGAACTCGTCGATGTTGATGAGGAACAGGGCATTGTGAAAGTCCGTCTCACCGGTGCATGCGGGAGCTGCCCCTATTCCCAGATGACACTGAAAATGGGCATAGAGCGGATTCTGAAGCAGAAAATACCTGAAGTGAAAGCAGTCGAGCCCGTCTAACTCTTTCCGCTTTTATAATTTTACCATAATCTGTATATCCATTACATTGGTGCCTGTGTATCCCGTAATGATGTCGTCTCCCAGCGCATGAAAAAACGAGTATGAATCATTGCGTTCCAGATACTCCTCCGGTTTCATGCCGGCGCGATATGCCTTCTCAAGGCTCTCGCCGTCCGCCACGGCACCCGCCGCCGGGCTGTTACCATCGATGCCGTCGGTGCCGCAGGAAATAAAAACCAGTGGTTCGTGGGAAAGGTGGGTAACGGCTGCCAGCACCAGTTCCTGGTTTCTTCCACCCCTGCCTTCTCCTTTCACCGTAACGGTGGTCTCACCTCCTGCAATGATGATGCTCGGGCTCCTCGGAAAAAACATCGCATACTCTGCCAGTGCTTTTCCGATTTCCCGTGCCTCCCCCTGAATACCCGTGCCGATAACCCGCGCATGGTATCCCTTCATCTCGGCAAGATGCCGTGCATGGCTGCATGCCATCCCGATATCTGCAATGATGATGTTGTCCACATTATTCAGATGCGATGGTGTTTCCGCTATTTCTCCATTGCTTCCCTTTTTGATGACCTGCAGCGCATCTCTGTTCTGTATACGGTACTGTTTCAGTATCCTCAGTGCATCGGCAAAGGTGGTGGAATCAGGGGAGGTTGGACCCGATGCGATGCAGTCAACCGGATTGCCAATAATATCCGACATGATCAGCGAGATGATATGCGCCTCCGTTCTCTGGGCAAGCTGCCCCCCCTTTACAAGGGACAGATGTTTCCGCACCGTATTCAGTTCTTCGATGGTACACCCCTTCAACATCAACTCCTCCGTGACCTCAATCATGCTCTGCAGCGGGATGCGGGGTTTGCACAAAAGCGAGGAGCCACCGCCACTTATCAAGAAAATGATCAGATCCTTCTTCCCTGCACGCTCAAGCAATCCGAGTGCCTCGTCGGTTGCCCTCACATTTTCCTCAGAGGGAAGGGGGTGTGTGCCGGTCAGCACCCTCACACGGTTGAGTGTTACCTCTTCGGTGGTGATGACTATGCCATCGTCAAACTCAATGATCTCCTCCATTGCCTTTGCCATGGAACCCGCCGCCTTTCCAATACCGAGCAAAAAGATGTTTCTGCGGGAAACCAGGTTCACCCTATGGTTATTGATATTCAGGTAGTCTCCTTTCACGGATACCGATGACTTCACCACCCGATACCCATTCATCTTTTCCAACACCCTCTCCAGAATTTCAAGGGCATCCTTTCTTGCCTTCTGATACCTCGTACCGGTGTTCTTCCAGAGGGCATCAAAATTGGTAATCACGATGAAAAACATGAATGGTTATTTGAATGTTACAATCGGCGTTGTGATAGTCTCCGCAGCCCGCACCAAAAAGTTAGAAGATTTCCCATCCTGATTGATTTTCCAAAATGGTATTATGAGGCAAGGCTGTTGAATGAAACAACCACATTCTCCTTCTCGGTATCTCACCTTTTCATGGCTCCAGACAAATTGAATGGCATTTTCACTGACTGCATGGAACAGCTGGCAGCTCCTTACTATGCACAAACTTCTTAAATAAACGAGAACTGCGATTATTATGGCATTTCGTATAGAAAGTCCGGCATTCCACAGGGAAGAAATGATACCAAAAAGATATACCTGCGATGGTGAGAATATCTCTCCACCTCTTCAGTGGCAGAATGTTCCCGAGGGAACAAAAAGCCTCGCCCTTATCTGCGACGATCCCGATGCCCCTCTCACAACATGGACGCACTGGGTGGTGTACCATATTCTCCCAGATACCTGTGAGCTTCCCGAGAGTGTTCCCCACACGGAGGTGCTGGAGAAGGAAATATACCAGGGCAAAAACAGCTGGGGAAGAATTGGCTATGGCGGACCCTGCCCTCCTGGAAAAAAGCCGCATCGGTACTATTTCAGGCTCTATGCACTGGATGCAGAACCTGTACTCTCTCCGGGAGTAAAAAAGAAACAATTGCTGAAAGCAATGGAAGGACACATTGTGGCTGTGGCGGAACTCATGGGAATGTACGCACGGTGTTGATACAGAGAAAGTGGGAAGAGAAGGGTATCCCCTTATCCTTCTCCGTTCCAGATACTGCCAGAGGTCACCTTTGCAAAGAGTCCCATGCCCTGTTCAACGGTGAAATCATAGGGAGATCCTGGTGGGGTGATGCCCACAATAAATGTGGTGTATGTTCCGGTTTCAGCATCGTACATGGCAAGCATGGTGCAGGTGCTGATGTGGGAGGAAAGCGATGATGCATTGGTGGGGGTCTCCTTCCACCAGCCGATGGTGTTCCATCCAGGATACAATGTTACCGACGCGCTGGTGAGTGGAATACCATGGAGTGTGACATTGACATCACCTGCCACCTTTACATAGTAACCAACACCCCCTGCTATGGCAAAGTCCCATGGGGAGCCCGGTGGAGTTACGCCCACGATGAACGTGGTGTAGGAGCTGGTTGCGGCATTCCACCAGGCGAGCATCTCACATCCGGGAACGAGTGCTGCAACATCGGAAGCGGTGTAATTATTTTCGAATGGAATGGTGAGCAGGTTCCATCCGGAATAGAATGAAAAGTCAAAGGACTGGGTAGTAAGTGCATCCAGGCCGCCTGAAAGGCATGCCACGTAGCCGTTTCTCCCTCCCACCACCATTTCCATGGAGCCGTCGCCCACAATATCTGGAATGGATGCAAGGGCATCAACTGGAGTGCCAAAATCAACTGAATACAGTTCGGAGCCATCTGTGCCGTTGAGGAAATAGCAGTAATTATTCGAATAAAGTGTACCGACAAATACATCATCTATGCCATCACCGCTTATATCAGAAGAACGCGCCACACACCATGACTTGTCCACGAGCCCATGCGACCATATGGTATCTCCCCTGTATCCATCAACCACCTTGGCGCTGGTTCCACTGTGCGCCACCAGTATGTCTGGGTAGCCATCATCATTCACATCGTTGAGCTTTTCAAACCGGAGTATCATGCTGGGCCCTATGGTTTCATTCCATTCCTCGGCACCGTTGGTGGCGTCAAGTCCGTAAATCCAGCCACTGAAATCTCCCGCCACCACATCGGGTACTCCATCGCCGGTGATATCATCAACCTGCATCAGTGCCCACACCGATGAACCTGCAACGGTGAACGACCATACCGTGTTCCCGTTTGAGCCATTGAGACCATATACATAACCGATGGTTTCCAATTCATTTGAGGGACCTGCCACCACATCGGGCTGTCCGTCACCGGTGAAATCTTCCACACCTATGACAGAATAGACTACTCCTCCAATGGGGGTTTCCCAGATTGAGGTACCATCCAGACCATTCAGGCAGTACACCCGTTTCGGGCCGGTATTATACTGGTCATCACCGGTGGCTGCAAGCACGTCCAGTATTCCATCTCCATTGTAATCATAGCTGCAATCAACCTGATAGACCCAGCCGCCCTCCCCGTATTCGTGGGTGTCATGGGTCCAGATTTCCTGGCCTGTCTTTCCAGAGATGGTTCTGATAAGGCGTCCTCCCCAGCACGAGCCAACAACCACATCGTGATATCCATCGCCATCAATGTCATCGGTGATGGCAAGGTCATTCTGAGAATATACAGCGCCTGCATAAATCTCATGCTCCCACAGCATATCAGCATTCACATCTGAATTCCCGTTGAGGCAACGGATATAGTTATCCTCCGAGCAGACAATCACATCAGGAACGTTGTCTCCGTTGATATCGGGAATTGCCGAAATTGCCTTGGGGCTGTTGTCATAGCCACCAGTAACCTGGTAATCCCACAAAGTGGTACCGATGGGATAATCTGCATCCACCCCTGTTCCTGTTACGGAAACGTTGTATACATTCTCGTCAGGGTCGTTGCTTTCAATGGAAAGGGTCGCACTATAGAGAATATCATCATCAGGCCAGAACCATACATCAATCTGAATCGAGGAAAGAACAGGAATGTTCAGCGGGAACGTCACCGAGTTGCCGATGATGAAATGGGAGTCACTGGAGGTGATGTTGCTTACGGTGAGTGTTGCATCACCGGTATTCTGGATTTCCATCAACCAGCGGGGATATGCATACATACGCACATTTCCATAATCATGGGAATTTTCTGGCAGGGTGATATCCGGTCCCGGATTGGTAGCATTGCCGGTGAGAGTGAGTTCAACCGTGGGGTCCACCGGGTCATTGGAAGCTACGGTGGCAGTGGCACTGAGCGGGCCTGCTGCGGTGGGTTCATACACAATCGGCAGCAGTGTGGAATTGCCGGGGCCTATTGTAACAGGGAGCGAAATGGAGCAGTACACATCGCCTGAACCGGTGCCGGTAAAGGTTATGTTGTTGATGATGAGATCTGCAGTTCCCACATTCTGCACCGTTACATACCAGGTTTCTGAGTTCCCGACGGTTACCACCCCGTAATCATGGCTGGTGTCAGGAATCTCTATGGCAGGTGTTCCAGGACCACTCAGATTCACCTTGTATAAATAGTCGTAGCCACCCTGTCCTTCATCACAGTACCACAGAAATTCGCCATCATATACGATGCCGGTGGGATCGCTCCCTTCCGATGAGTAGCTCTCGAGTGAGTTTCCTGTAGCAGGGTCAATTTTGTATATATTGTCCCTGTCACCCCATTTGTCCACCATCCAGAGATATCCATTTTCCATGCAGAGGTCCCATGGCTGGTTGTCAGGGGCGTCAAACTGGGTGATGATGGTCCCGGTGGCATTCACCTTGTAAATGGTCGCCGGGTTATCAGGATAATACGTTGCCACCCAGAAATCACCGCCATCATAGGCAATGCCAGACATAAAATGGTCAGGGAGATCAAACTGGGATATGAGGTTGCCCCCCATATCAATCTGGAGGGCTTTGGCCGGTTCTGACTGACTTCCTGGATGGTGTGTGGTCCACAGATAGGTACCATCATAGGTGAGACCATAGGCATCATCCTGTGGGCCGTGGCATAGCAGGGTATAGCTGCCGGTGGCAGGGTCTATGCGATAAATTTCGTCTCCATTGGCTCCGTAGATACCACAGTAGAGATAGGTGCCATCCCATGCAAGGCCAGACGCCCCCTCGGGAATTGGATAGGTGGCAACTATTGTCCATGCTCTGGTGAGAGTGCTGCCTGCAGCGGTATCTCCACCCCTTTCATCCTCTTCTGCCATTGCAGGAAATACCGCAGTGGCGAGTAACAACATACAAATAACAATGCCCAATATCTTTTTGTCCATTTTACTACCTCCAAAAATTCTAATGGGAAACTCACATATATTTTTTTGCATGTTCACGTGCATTTCTATTTTCGGTACGCCACGTAGATGTCCGCTTCGATCATCTTCATGTCGCCGCTGAAGAAATGGTGGACAAAATAGACGTTTCCCTGTGCATCAAGTGCGGGTTCACCGGCAAACTGTGAAATGATTTCCTCCGGTTCACTCCAGCTG